>CAZABN010000002.1:0-111870 GCA_964483345.1 uncultured Solirubrobacteraceae bacterium | reverse complement strand
GGGCGAGCGCGATGGGCCGGCCAGGACTCGAACCTGGGCGCTGCGGATTATGAGTCCGCTGCTCTAACCAACTGAGCTACCGGCCCGCGCCGGGGACAGCCTAACCGGCCGCCGCCCACAGGCGGTTCGCGTGCCTCGCTCACGCCCTCGCCGCCGGCGCCCACAGGCGGTTCGCGTGCCTCGCTCACGCCCTCCCCGACCTGCCCGCGCTGGCGCGCGCGTCTGGACGCGAATGGCCTCCCACGCTAGGCTTCCGCGGTAGCTTGGCCGGCAGGGACGCCGTCGCGTCTCGTCCGGTGGAGACGACCGCATGCGCGACGATCGCCGACCACTTCGACTCCTCACCCCCGCGGCGCTGCTCGCGACCGTCGTCACGCTCGCCGTACCCGCCGTGAGCGCCGCGGCGCTGATCACGGTCGGCGCGCTCGGCCGCTCCGCGAAGGTTGCGTTCCCGCAGCCGGTGGACACCGCGTTCTGGCTGACGGCGCGAAGGGGTGGCGCGGCTTCCGGGCTCCCCAGGGCGGGGCTCGTACGCGTGATCCGCCTGCGCGGCTGTGCGAGGCCAGGAGCCCAGGGTCAGGCCCCGCTCACGCAGATCCACTTCCAGGAGCTGGTCCCGGGCTCCGGCGGCACCGTCACCGTGCAGAGCACCAGCGGGCCGCTGAACGTACCGGTCTGTGGCCACGGCGCCTCCGCCGCCACCGTCACGACGTTCGTTCCGGGGAATCTCTGCGCCGTCAAGGGCGGCTACGTGGCGTTCAACATCGAGGGCGGAGCCGGGCCGGGCTTCCCAAACGGGGTTCGCTACGAGATGTTCGGCGCCGCCGCCGGCGCGGTCACCGATTCCTTCACCCAGGCGAACGGGACCAACAACGGCGACACCCTGGCCGGGACCGCTCACGCCGGCGTCCGCCTGCTGATGCAGATCGTGCTGGGCACGGGCCACGACGCCGGCGTCTGCGGCTGACGCCACGCGCGCGGCTCGCACGGCCTGACGCGCGCGCGACCGCAGCTCCGGGGGTGGGACTCGAACCCACAACCTCTCGATTAACAGTCGAGCGCGTCTGCCAATTGAGCTACCCCGGAATGGGCCACCCGGGAAGGTCGGCAACGCCCGCCTCCACGTCGGCGCGACAATTAGACCACACAAGCCCGCGCCCGCGCGCCTCGAGGCGGCCGCGGTGCGGACCTCCGCGCCCCTCCCGGCCCGGCGGCGGAACGCCACGCCGCGGTCAGTCGCGAGGGCCGTCCGTCGCTTCGAGCGCCTCCGCGAGCCAGCGCTCCAGCTCCTGCTTGAGCGCCTCGCGCTCGCGCTGGAGCGCCGTCACGCCGCCCCGCCCCGCCCCGCGGGCGCCCGCGCTCGCGCGTGCGACCCGGGCCAGCTCGAGCTGGCAGCGCTCGACCTCCAGCTCGGCCGGAACCGGCGTCAGCACGGCCGCCCGCACCGACAGCTCCGCGAGCAGCACGGCGAGCTCGCCGTCATCCACATCGGCGGCCGGGGACTCGAGGTGGGTCCGCAGGTGCGTCGCGGCGGCGCGCACCAGCGGGCTGACGAAGAGCGCGTCGAGGTCGAGTGCGGCGAGCAGTTCACGCCCGCGCCCGGGCAGCGCGATGCACAGTTCGAGGAAGGCGCGTTCGGTGCGCTCGGCGGAGTCCAGCTGGACCTGCGGCCGCGGCAGCTCCCCGTTGCGAACGGCGCCCCCGGAGCCGGCGCCGTCCTGGCCTGCCAGCAGGCGTTCCACGAGCTTCTCCGACACGCTGAGGCGGCCGGCGACCTCACGCTGCAGCTCCTCGCGCATCGCGCCGGGACCGAGCGGCGAAAAGACCGGCCGCAGCTCGTCGAGGATGCGGTCGCGCCCCTCCGGCGTCTCGCGGTCGCCACCGCCCAGGATCCGCTCGACCCGGAAACGCACGAACGCCACCGAGGTCCCGAGCAGTGCCCGCACAGCGTCGGCGCCGTCGCGTTCGAGCACGTCCGCCGGATCGCTTCCCGGCGGCAGCGCCGCGACGCGCAGCTCGAAGCGCTGCTTGGCGGCGAGCCCCGCGGCCTTCATCATCGCCTGCTGGCCGGCGCCGTCGGCGTCCAGCGCCAGCACGACGGTGGGCGCCAGGCGGGCCAGCGCCGACACCTGATCCTCGGTCAGCGCGGTGCCCATCAGGCCGACGCAGTTGCGGACCCCCGACTGGTGCGCGGCGATCACGTCGGTGTAGCCCTCGCAGAGCACGATCGAGCCGGCCTTGGCGGCGTGCGAGCGCGCCAGGTGCGTGCCGAACAGGTGACGCCCCTTGTGGTACACGACGCCGTCGGCGCTGTTGACGTACTTCGGCTGCTGCTCGGAACTCATCGCGCGCGCGCCGAAGCCGAGCACATGCCCGCGCTGGTCGCACAGGGGGAAGGTGATGCGCCGGCGGAAGCGGTCGTAGACGCTGCCCGGGCGCTCGCGGGAGCGCTGCACGACGCCGGCGGCAAGCAGCTCGGCCTCGCTGAAGCCGCTGCGGCGCGAGCCGAGCAGCACGCGATCCCAGGGGCTTGGCGCGAAGCCGACGCGAAACTCGCGCAGCGTCGCCTCCGCCAGGCCACGTCCGGCCAGATATTCGCGCGCGGGCGCGCCCTCCGCGTGCTCCCACAGCACCCGCTCGTAGTAGGCGCAGGTCCGGTCGAGCAGCTCGAGCAGCCGCGCCATCCGGCGCCGCTCGTCGGCGGCGCGCGGATCCTCCGCCGCCGGCTCGAGGGTCACGCCGTAGCGGTCCGCGAGGTACTCCATCGCGCCGACGAACTCGAGGCCCTCCGTCTCCATCACGAAGTTGAAGGCGTCGCCCGCCGCCTGGCAGCCGAAGCAGTAGTAGACCTTGCCCGACGGCCGCACGCTGAACGACGGCGTGCGCTCGTCGTGGAAGGGGCACAGGCCGATGTAGGCGTCGGCGCCGGAGCGTCGAAGCTCCGTCCGGGCCCCCACCAGATCGACCATGTCGACGGCGTCGCGGACCCGCTCCTTGGAGTCCGCGGTGTAGCGGGCCATCAGAGGCCGAACGCTCGCGGGACGGCGAGCTCCTCGAACACGCGGATGCAGTAGCGGTCGGTCATCCCGGCGATGTAGTCGGTCACGCGGGTCGCCAGCGCGTCATCGGACGCCGGCAGCAGCTCCGGGCTTGCGCAGTAGTGCTCGAAGAGGGTGCGGATCACGGTCTCGATCTTGGAGTGCTCGCGGCGCGCCATCGGCCCGAGGTAGACGTGCTCGAACATGAACTCGCGCAGCGCCGACATCGCGTGCCCGGCCCGCTCACCCTGCACGATCTCGCCGGCGAGCGCGGAGTGCTCGACGAGATCGTGAACGAGCGCGTCGATGCGGGCCGAACCGCTGTCGCCCAGCACCGCGATCGCCTCCGCCGGCAGCGCGGCGGCGTCCAGCAGGCCGGCCCGCACCGCGTCGTCGATGTCATGGTTCAGATAGGCGAAGCGGTCGGTGATGCGCACGATCGAGCCCTCGAGCGTGGCCGGCGCCGGCGCCCGCCCCGAGTGTGAGACGATCCCGTCGCGCACCTGCTCGGTCAGGTTCAGGCCGCGCCCGTCGCGTTCGAGCGAGTCGACGACGCGCAGCGACTGCTCCCAGTGGTGGAAGGCGCCGTCGAAGCGCTCGCGCAGGCAGCGGTCGAGCACGTCCTCGCCGATGTGCCCGAACGGCGGGTGTCCGAGGTCGTGCCCGAGGCCGATCGCCTCGGTCAGATCCTCGTTCAGCGAGAGCGCACGAGCGACGGTGCGCGAGATCCCGGTGACCTCCAGGGTGTGCGTCAGGCGGGTGCGGTAATGGTCGCCCTCGGGCGCCACGAACACCTGCGTCTTGTGCTTGAGCCGGCGGAAGGCCTTCGAGTGCACGATCCGGTCGCGGTCGCGCTGGAACGGCGTGCGCAGGCCGCAGTCCGGCTCCGGGACCGCGCGGCGCGCGGGATAGGACGGCGTCGCGAGCGGCGAAAGCTCGCGCGCCTCGCGGGCCTGCATGCGCTCCTGGAACGCCGCCTCGACGCTCATCGCAGCGCCGCCGGACGCAGCCGCAGGTGGGCGTGGTGCTCGAGCGTCTCGCCGATCGCCCGCTCGGCTTCGCGCAGCGCCCGCGCCGAGGCGGGTGGGGTGTGCGCGAGCGAGGCCGCCAGGGCGCCGGTCATGAACTCGTGTGTCTCGCGCGCGATCGGGAACGCCGCCGCCTCGCACGCGTTGCACACGACACCGCCGGCCTGCGGCGAGTACCCGACGAGGTGCTCCGGTGATCCGCACGACGCACACGCGCCAAGCGAAGGCGCGAGGCCGGCGGTGACGAGCAGCTTCAGGCGGAACGCGAGCGCGTTCGCATGGCTCGCCTTGGTCGGATCGGCGGCGAGCAGCGCCAGCTCGTTGGCCAGCAGGTTGTACACGGCCGGATGGGGCTCCTCGGTTTCGAACACGCGTGCGACCGCGTCACAGGCGCGGGCCGCACTGTCGAGCGTAGCCGCCTGGTCACGCAGCCGGGCGTGCGCGTCGAGCGTCTCGACCGAGGTGACCGTGAGCAGTTCGCCACGACCCTCATGGCAGATCAGCCGCACCCGCGTGTAGGGCTCGAGCCGGCCGCCGAAGCGGCTGCGCGTGCGCCGCACTCCCTTGGCGATCGCGGCGACACGGCCGCGCCCGGGCGTGTAGAGGTGCAGGATCCGATCGGCCTCGCCGTAGCGCAGCGAGCGCAGCACGATCGCGTCGGTTTTCAGCGGTCCACTCATGCTATACTTTGTGAAGTAATGAACAAGGTCACCCTCTATACGACTGAGCCGTGCGCGTTCTGCCGCCAGGCGAAGGCGCTGCTCAGCAAGCGCGGGCTCACCTATGACGAGGTCAACCTGGCGAAGGACGCCAACGGTCGGGCCGAGCTTGCGCAGCGCACAGGGATGATGACGTTCCCGCAGGTCATGATCGGCGATCAGCTGATCGGCGGCTTCAACGAGCTCGCGATCGCCGACCGCTCCGGACGCCTGCACGAGCTGCTCGCGGCCTGAACGCGCGACTGCGCCGGCGCGCGGGCTGACGCAGCGATAGCGATTCTTCTCTTTATGAGGCGGGCTGGCGCCCGCCCGGGGATCTCCGCGCGCGTGGCACCGGCTGGCAGTGCACGCAGACGTACGTTCCCCGCCCCCCGACGACCAGTTTGCGGATCGTCGTGCCGCAGGCCGGGCAGGGCTCGCCCGCGCGGCGGTGCACGAGGAAGCGGTCCTGGAAGCTGCCGCGCGCGCCGTCGAGGTGGCGGAAGTCGTCGATCGACGCGCCGCGGGCGTCGATGCCGGCGCTCAGCGCCTCGCGCACGGCGTCGCGCAGCCGCTCGTACTGGGCCGGCTTGAGCGCCCCAGCCGCCCGCAACGGGTGCACGCCGCTGCGAAACAGGGCCTCGTCGGCGTAGATGTTGCCGATCCCCGCAACGATGTGCTGGTCGAGCAAAAAGGTCTTGATCGGTCCACGCCGCCCGCGCGCGCGCTCACGCAGCAGGGCCGCCGTGAAGGCGTCGTCGAACGGCTCGACGCCGAGGCGCGAGGCGAAGAACGCCGCGAGCGCATCGTCGCCGGCCACGAGCTGCCCCGTGCCGAAGCGGCGGGGGTCCACGAAGAGCAGCCGCCGGGCTCCGTCCAGCGTGATCTCGACCCGCGTGTGCCGAGGCTCGCCGGAGGGATCGAGCAGCAGCGTGCCGGTCATCCGCAGGTGCATCAGCAGATGGATCTCCCCGTCGAGCACCCAGTCGAGGTATTTCCCGCGCCGCCGCAGCGCGTGCACGCGACGGCCGACGATCACGTCGCCGAGCTCGGCGGGCGCGAGCGGCGCGCACCAGCGGGCGTCGCGGATCGCCAGTCCCGTGATCGTCGAACCCACCAGCTCGGGTGCCAGCTGGCTGCGCACGGTTTCGACCTCCGGCAGCTCAGGCATCGGCGATGAACGAGCGCCCGGGCAGCGCCGCCTCTCCCCCGGTCAGCCAATCGAGCACCGACGCGCCGACGTCGGCCAGCGCGCCGTCGTGGCGGCGCCCGCCGTGGCCCGTGAAGCGCGCGAGCAGCGGCGCGTACTCGCGCGTGTGGTCGGTGTGCGCCGAGGCCGGATCGCAGCCGTGGTCGGCGGTGACGATCAAGAGGTCATTCTCGCCGGTCGCGTCGATCCAGCGCGCGAGCGCCGCGTCGATCTCCTGCAGCGCGCGGTGAAATCCGGCGGAATCCTTGCGGTGGCCGTACACCTGATCGGTCTCGATCAGGTTGGCGAACACGAGTCCCCGGTCGAGCTCGCCGATCAGGCGCTCCACGCTGGCGATCGCCTCGCCGTTGGTCGCCCCCGGGTGCTGCGCGCTGAACCCCACGCCGGCGAACAGCGCCGGCGCCTTGCCGACACCGTGAACCTCGACGCCCGCCGCCGCGAGCAGCTCGAGCTGGCTGGGCGACGGCGGCGCCAGCGTGTAGTCGCGCCGGCCGGTGGTGCGGGTGAAGGCGCCCGGCACGCCGTCGAACGGCCGCGCGATCACGCGCCGCACGGCGTCCGGACCCGCCAGCGCCTCGCGCAGCGCCGCGCACATCGCGTACAGCTGCTCGGTGGCGATCACCTCCGTGTGCGCGGCGAGCTGGATGACGGAGTCCTGCGACGTGTAGAGGATCGGCAGGCCACCGGCGAGGTGCTCGGCCCCGAAATCCTCGAGCGCGGCGACCCCGTCGTGGGCGCGGTTGCAGATCACCGGCCGGCCGATCGCCCCCTCCACCTCGGCGCGGAGTGCATCCGGCAGGCCGTCGGGGTAGCTCGGTGGCGCCGTCTGCACGACCACCCCCATCAGCTCCCAGTGACCGGTGGTCGAATCCTTGCCCGGACCGAGCGGAGCGAGGCGGCCGTGCAGCACCGGCGCGCGCGACGGCGCGACACCCGGTAGATCGAGGATGTTGCCGAGTCCCAGTTCGCGCAGCGTGGGAAGCTCGAGCCCGCCGACGGCCGTCGCCACGTGCTTCAGCGTGTCCGCCCCGGCGTCGCCGTACTGTGCGGCGTCGGGCAGCTCGCCCACACCGCAGGCGTCGATCACGACAACGAAGGCACGCCGCTGCATCGCTCGGGGCGCGAGCTTAGCGGGAGCGCGGCGGGGCCTCGCTCATTCGTGGGCTCGCGGATGCGCGTCGAAGTACACGTCGCGCAGGCGCTCGGTCGAGAGATGCGTGTACAGCTGGGTGGTCGCGATATCCGCGTGGCCGAGCATCTCCTGCAGGGTGCGCAGATCGCAGCCGCCGGCGAGCAGGTGCGTGGCGAAGGTGTGGCGGAGCGTGTGCGGGCTCATGCGATCGCCCAGGCCAACGGCGTTCGCATGGCCCTGGACGATCTTGTAGAGGCCCTGGCGGCTGAGCCCGCCGCCGCGGCGGTTGACGAACACGTGGCGCTCGGGTCGCAGGCCGACGAGCACGGGCCGCGACCGCGTGAGGTAGGCACGCAACGCGCTCACCGCCTCACGGCCGATCGGGACCAGACGCTCCTTTGAGCCCTTTCCGTGCGCGCGCAGGAACGCGTCGTCGAGACTGATGTCCTCGAGCGCCAGGCCCACTGCCTCGGACGCCCGCAGACCGCACGCATACAGGGTCTCGAGCAGCGCCCGGTCGCGCAGCGCCGCCGGCGAGACGCCCTGCGGCGCACGCAGCAGCCGGTTCACCTCGTCGCGGCTGAGAACCTCGGGCAGCTTCTGGGTCTTGCGCGGACCGTGCAGCTCGGCGGTCGGGTCGTGCGTGATCGTGCCCTCTCGGCGCAGGTGGCGGTAGAACGAGCGCAGGCATGCCGTCTTGCGCTGCAGCGTCGCCGCCGCGACGGGCGGGCGCTCAGCGGAGCCGCGCGCGAGCGTCGTCAGGAACCCGGCCAGCTCGGCGTGGCCGACCTTCAGCGCGTCGTCGTGACGAGCTTCCAGATACGCGCCGTACTGCAGCAGATCCGCGCGGTAGGCCTCGAGCGTGTTGCGCGACAGCCCGCGTTCGAACTCCAGGTAGCCGAGAAAGTCGAGCACGAGCTGCCCGAAGGCGCGTGGGGGTGCGGCGACGGCTGTCATGGCGCAACGTTCGCGCCGCGGCGAGGGTCCCCTCTAGTCGCTCTGCGCACGCAACTGCGCGACCAGACCGCGGAGCGCCGCGAGATCGCGCTCGAGCGCCTCGACGCGCAGCTCCAGCTCGCCCGCGGGCGGCGATCCGCGCTCGGCCACCGCCGGCGGCTGCGCGACCGGGGCCGAGCGCTCCGGCGCGGCGGTGGCGGAGCCGGCGCCACCTCCGAACTCGGCCCCGAGGCTCCAGCGCGCCTCCTTCTGCCCGGGACGGCGGTCGAAGCGGACAATCAGGCGGCGCTGCGCGAGCGCTTCGAGCAGCGCGTCGAGCTGCTCGAGCGTGGCGAACTGGTGCAGGCGCTCGGTCCGCTGACGCAGCTCGCCCGGCGTCTGGGCACCGCGCAGCATCAGCAGCGCGAGCACCGCAAGCTCCGCGGGGCCGAGCGACAGCGCCTCGTCGAGCAGGTGGCGGTACTTCGTCGCGCGGCTTCCCGGCCCACTCGCCAGACGCGCCCAGCCACGGCGGACGAGGCGTGCGACGGCGTCGCGGATCGTGTCCTCGTCGTAGTCCACGACGGGCTCGCGGCCCGTCGACTGGTTGCACGCAAGCCGCAGCGCGTTCAGCGAAAGCGGATAGGTATCCGGGGTCGTGCGCTGCTTCTCGATCAGCGCGCCCAGCACGCGCAGCTCGGCGGCGTCTGGCTCGATCACGCCCGGAGCCTACGACACACCTCCGGCGGGGGCGCGCGCGGCCGCAAACGCGCTACTAATAGGTGCGTGAGCGCCGGGATCGACCGTCGGCGTCTTGCGTTCGTGTACCACCCCTTCTCGTTCGCGACGATGGCGGTGGTGAACGCGGCGCAGGGCGTGTGCGACCTGATCTGGGTGCTCGACAGCTCGGTGGCGGAGACCGCCTCGATGGAACGGCTGCTGCGCCGCCTGGGCACGGTGGTCGACGTGGCCGGACTGTCGCCGCAGGACGCGGCGGGCGCGGTGGCCGGCGCGCGGCCCGACGGCGTGCTTGCGCTCGCCGACAGCCAGCTGCTGTGGACGGCGCAGCTCGCCGAGCGGCTCGGGCTCCCCTTCCTCACCCCGGTGGTCGCTGGACGCGCGAGCGACAAGTACTGCCAGCGCTCCGCCCTGGCGGCCGGCGGCGTGCCGGTTCCAGGCCACTGGCTCGTTCCGGCGGCCGACGACGCCGCCGCGTGGTCCGTGCTCGCGTCGCAGGCCCACTTCCCGGCGATGCTCAAGCCCACTCACGGGTCCGGCAGTCGCGGCGTGGTCGAGGTGAGTTCGTTCGAGCGGCTGCGCGCGAGCCTCGCGCACCGGCACGCCGACGAGCCGGCGCTGATGCTCGAGGAGTACCTGCGCGACCGCGACTGCGATCAGGACTTCGCCGGCTACGTCTCGGTGGAGAGCGTCGTCAGCGACGGACAGGTGAGCCATCTGGCCGTCACCGGCCGGCTCCCCCCCGCCGAGCCGTTTCGCGAGACCGGCTTCTTCATCCCAAGCGCGCTGGCAGCCGACGACCGCGCCGACGTGCTCGACTGCGCAGGCGCGGCGATCGCCGCGCTCGGCGTGACGATCGGCTGCCTGCACACCGAGATCAAGCTGACGCCCGACGGACCGCGCGTGATCGAGCTGAACGCGCGAATCGGCGGGAGCGTCGCGAAGATGATGCCGCTCGCGACCGGCATCGACCCGCTCACGCTCGCGCTGCGCGTCGCGCTCGGCGAGCGGGTCGCCTTCGACGAGATGCCGCCCGCGAGGCGTGTGACCTTCATGCTCTACGCGCAGGCGCCCGCTGCGATGAGCCGCATCGTCGCGGTCGAGGGGATCGACCGGCTGCGTTCCGATCCTGCGATCGCGGAGCTGATCCTCAAGCGGGGGCCTGGCCAGAGCGTCGACTGGCGCGAGGGAAACCACGGCCACGTCTTCTCGGTGCTGGGAGTGGTCGCCGACCACGACCGGCTCAGGGCGCTGGTGCGGCGGGTCGAGGCCGAGACCGCGATCGTCGGTGAGTAGGCTGCACGCCGGCCTGCGCCGGTGCACGACCCTCGGTCGTTCGGCGCCGGCGCGCTAGTCGCCGGCGCGCTCCACCAGCGCGAACGCGACATCCAGGATCGCCTCGAGCGCGGCGGTTGGAACGCGCTCACCCGGCTCGTGGTTGCGCTCGGTGCCGTTGGCGAGGTTGAGCACGGCGAGCCCGCGCGCGCGCAGCGCGTTCGCGTCGCTGCCGCCGCCGCTCGTGGTGGGCACGGGCTCATGGCCGCAGTCGCGCAGCGCGTCGAACGCGAGCGCAACCTCCGGGCTCGACGGGCGCACGCGGTAGCCGTCGAACTGGCGCTCGACGGTGACGTCGAGGTCGCATTCGCACTCCGGGTCGTTTGCTGCGTCGGCGAGGCACTCGACGAGCTCGCTGGCCAGCTGCTCGGCACGCGTTCCCTCGAGGCTGCGCGCCTCGCCGACAACGCAGCAGCGGTCCGGCACGACGTTCGCGGCGCTGCCACCCGAGATCAGTCCGATGTTCGTGGTGCTGTGCGCGTCGATCCGCCCGAGGCGCATGTTCGCGATCGCGCGCGCCGTCGCGAGGATCGCGCTGCGGCCGTTCTCGGGACGCACGCCGGCGTGTGCGGCGACGCCACGCAGCTCGGCGGCGATCCGGTAGTGGGTGGGCGACGCGACCACGACACCACCGACCGGCGAGGCGCTGTCGAAGGCGTAGCCGAAGCTGCTGCGCAGCACCCCGGTCTCGAACTCCTTCGCGCCGGCGAGTGAGTGCTCCTCGCCGACGGTGAACAGCAGCTCCACGCCGACCGCTGCGGGTGTCGCGGCAAGCCGCCGTGCGAGCACCAGCATCGCCGCCACGGCGACCTTGTTGTCGGCCCCGATGATCGCCTCGTTGGCGTTCTGCCACGCGCCGTCGCGGACGACCGGCTCGAGTGCCGCGGCGACCGGCACCGTGTCGAGGTGCGCGCAGAAGAGGATCCAGCGCTCCCCGCTGCCGGGGATGCGCGCGAGGAGGTTTCCGCAGTCACCCCCCACCGCGGCGGCGGCGGCGTCCTCGGCGACGTTCAGCTGCAGGTCGCGAAGCTCGGCGCTCACCGCCTCGGCGCAGGCGCGCTCGTGTCCGGACGGGCTCGCGATCCGGCAGAGCGCCGCGAAGGTCTCGTGCAGCCGGCGGCGTTCCGCCTCGCTCGCGGCCGTCACGAGCCGACGGCGGAATGCGCGCGCGAGCGCACGAGCGCGGCGCCGACGAACTCGCGAAACAGCGGCGCCGGCCGCTCGGGGCGCGACTTGAACTCGGGGTGGAACTGGGACGCGATGAAGAACGGGTGGTCTGGCAGCTCGACGATCTCCACGAGGCGCTCGTCGGGGGTCGTTCCCGACATCACCAGGCCGGCCGCCTCGAGACGCCGGCGCAGCATGTTGTTGACCTCGTAGCGATGGCGGTGGCGCTCGTAGATGACGGCTTCGTCGTAGAGCTCGCGCGCGCGCGTGCCCTCGTGCAGCTTGATCGGCGTCGCGCCCAGGCGCATCGTGCCGCCGAGGTCGACGATCTCCTTCTGCTCGGGCAGCAGGTCGATCACCGGATAGGGCGTCTCCGGGTCGCACTCGGTCGAGTTGGCGCCCTCCATCCCCGCCTGGTGGCGCGCGAACTCGCAGACCACCACGTGCATGCCGAAGCAGATCCCGAGGTAGGGAACGCCGTTCTCGCGGGCGAAACGCGCGGCCTCGATCTTGCCCTCGAAGCCGCGGCTGCCGAAGCCGCCGGGAATCAGGATTCCGTCCGCCGCCTCCAGGCGCTCCGCGACAGCTCCCCCGGTCAGCGCCTCGGAGTCCACCCAGTCGATCTCGATGCCGCAGCCGTCGCGGAAGCCAGCGTGCCGAAGCGCCTCGGCGACGGACAGGTAGGCGTCCTCCAGCTCCACGTACTTGCCGACGATCGCGATCCGCACGACCTCGACAGCGTCGCGTGCCCGCTCGGTGAGCGCGCGCCAGCAATCCAGGTCGGGCGGCGGAGCGGTCAGTCCGAAGTGGTCGAGCACGAACTCGTCGACCCCCTCGCCCTGGAAGTTCAGCGGGCACTCGTAGATGTTGCGGACGTCGTAGGCGGACACGACAGCCTCGATCGGAAGGCTCGCGAACAGCGCGATCTTCTTGCGGATCTCGCTCGACAGCGGCGACTCGGAGCGGCACACCACCATGTCCGGCTGGATCCCGATCCGCCGCAGCTCGTTTACCGAGTGCTGCGTGGGTTTCGTCTTCAGCTCGCCGGCGTGGTTGATGAACGGGACCAGCGTCAGATGGATGAACATGCAGCGGCGCCGGCCGACGTCGACCGGGAACTGGCGGATCGCCTCGAGGAACGGCAGCGACTCGATGTCGCCGACCGTGCCGCCGATCTCCGTGATCACGACATCGACGTCGGTCGACTCCGCGATCAGCGAGATCCGCTGCTTGATCTCGTCGGTGATGTGAGGCACCACCTGCACGGTCGCGCCGAGGTAGTCGCCGCGGCGCTCGCGACGGATCACCGCGTTGTAGATCCCGCCGGCGGTCACGTTCGACGCCCGCGTCGTGTTGGCGTCCGTGAACCGCTCGTAATGACCGAGATCGAGGTCGGTCTCGGCCCCGTCCTCGGTCACGAAGACCTCGCCGTGCTGGTACGGCGACATCGTGCCCGGGTCGACGTTGATGTAGGGATCGAACTTCTGCAGCGCCACGGTCAGGCCGCGCGCGACCAGGAGCTTGCCGATCGACGCGGCCGCGATGCCCTTTCCGAGTGAGGAGACGACGCCGCCGGTGACGAAGATGAAGCGGGGTCGGTGCTGACGATCAGGCGTCTGTGGCATCAGGGGAGCTCGGTTCTCAGTCTAGCCCGCGGGGTTGCTGGGCGCGCGTGCAGAAAACGGACTTTGGACGGAAGCACAGCCGCGCGGTGTCCGCGCAGCCGCACCCGCGTGCACAGCGGTGGCGGATCGGCGATGGGCGGCGGGCCAGGCAAGATCGCACCGTACCCAGCGGGCCGGTCGGAACTCGCGGCGCCCGCGCGGTCGGCCGCCGGGCCGCCGCGCCAAACGTCAACGCCGCGCCGCGGTCGCCGCGGCGTCGCGCAGGCGAAGGTAGTAGAGCGACGCGCCGATCGCCACGAACGGCAGCGTGACGACACGGACGAGCATGAGCACGACCACCACCACCGCGTAGGAGTTGGCTGAGCGGGCGATCGGGGTGAATGCGTACTGGAGCAGCAGCTGCGGCACATACGAGGCGAGCAGGAAGGCGACCCCGGTGATCGCGCTCTGCCACCAGTGCCCGCGGACGAGCGCGGCGCTGCGCGTGACCGGCGCGATGCCGCGGTCGCCTTCGATCACGACGGCCTGCACGACGAAGTACCAGCTGACGAAGATGTAGATGCCGGGAACGATCAGCGTCAGCGTCCCCAGGATCGATGCGGCAAGCCAGATGACGATCACGAGCAGCACGGCGGGAAAGGCTTCGAGCGCGTTGGCCACGAGATCGGTGGCGCTGACACGCTCGCCGCGCCGCGTCAGGTGGACCCAGCGGGCGAGGATCGCGGTGATCAGCGGGGCCGTCACGAGCTCGCTGGCAAGCGCGTCGATCCAGAAGTCGCGGGCCGGCGGCGCGGGCGTGATGCGTGCGCCGAACTCGCCCAGCCCGACCGCCGTCAGCGCGGTGACGATCACCACGATCGGCACCGTCACGGTGAGCACGAGCCGAACGTTGCGCCGGTAGAGGTCGAGGGCGGAGCGGAGCAGCTCCCCCACGCTGATCGGTGTCACGGGGCGGCGCCGGCGCTTGTCGGGTGGCTCGTCATCAGCCGCGAGCCTAGCGGGCGCTCGCGCCGTAGACTGGGAGCCGTGGGCGAGACGGCGTCACGAGAGCCCGGGATCGCTGCTCTGGGCACCTGGAGCGGGGGGCGTTTCATGCACTTCGGGGAGCCGCTCGAGGACGAGCGCCTCGTCGCTCTGCTGCGCCCCGACGCCGACATCGACACCGTGATCACCGCGGACGTCTACGGCGCCGGCGAGGCCGACCGCATGCTCGGCCTGGCGCTGGAAGGCCTCCCCCGTGAGAGCGTGTGCGTCGTCGGCGCGATCGGTCACGACTTCTACACCGGCGTGCGCGCCGGCGCGAAGGGCTTTCCGCGCTTCACCGACCGGGCGCTGCGCGAACCAGGCGACTACGGCGACTACCTGCGGATGGCGACCGAACGCAGCCTCGAGCGCTGCGGCATCGATTCCTTCGACCTGCTGCTGCTGCACAACCCGGACCGCATCGGCTACACCAGCGAAACGGTCTGGCGGGGGATGGCCGCGCTGCGCGAGCAGGGACTGACGCACCGGCTCGGCGTCGCTCCCGGCCCCGCCAACGGTTTCACGCTCGACCTGATCGATTGCCTGGAGCGCTTCGGGTCGTTGATCGACTGGGCGATGCTGATCCTCAACCCACTCGAGCCGTGGCCCGGCGAGCTCGCTCTCGGCGCCGCGTCGGCCGCCGGCGTGAGCGTGATCGCGCGGGTCGTCGACTACGGCGGCATCTTCCACGACGACGTCGCCACCGGCCACGCGTTCCGCGACAACGATCATCGCTGCTTCCGGCCGGCCGGCTGGGTCGAGGCGGCCCGCGAGCGGCTCGAGCTGATGCGGCCGATCGCGCAGCGCAACGGGCTGACGATGCTCCAGCTGGCGTGCGCCTGGGATCTGGCCCACGGGCCGGTCGCCTGCGTCGCACCAACGCTGATCCAGGAGTCGGGCCCCAACGCGCGCGCGGTCGAGGACAAGCGCGCCGAGCTGGCGGAACTGTCGCGAACCAGCCCGCTGAGCGACGCCGACGTGGCACTGATTCGCTCGCTGGGGGACAACACGGGTTGCATGACGCTGAAGGGCGCCGTGCCCGACCACGAAGGCGACGACCTGCCGGACCGCTGGTCGCTGCGCGAGGAGCACCTCGCCGCCGCGGCGCGCTGGAAGATCGACCCCGAGCGGGATCTGCTCGCTACCCACTAGCTAGCGGGCGTTCCGCTAGACGCGTTCCACGCCGTAGCCGGCGGAGATCATCGCGGCGATGATCGACTCGGCGTGCTCCGCGCCGCGCGTCTCGAGCGTCAGCTCCACGCCGGTCTGGCGCACCTGCAGGTCGACCGCCTCGCGCACGTGCTCGACGGCGAGCAGGTTGCCCCCGGCCGCCGCCACGCACAGCAGCAGCGCGGCCAGCCCGCCCGGCCGGTCGGACACGCGGGTGAAGACGCGCAGCCGGCGCCCCACCGCGGTTTCGTGGCGGCGCGCCACGAGCGCGAGCAGGCCGGCGTCGACGTTGCCTCCGGAGAGCACGATCACGGTCGCGCCGTCGGCGGCAGGCTTGACGAGCGTGGCGAGCAGCGCCGCCACCCCCACCGCTCCGGCGCCCTCGACCACGAGCTTCGCACGCTCCATCAGGATCACCATCGCCTCGGCCGTGTCCTCCTCGCTGACCACCACCACCTCGTCGACCCAGCGCGCGACGAGCGGCAGCGTCAGCTCCCCGGGCCGCTTGACGGCGATGCCGTCGGCGATCGTCGAGGCGGCATTGACGGCGACCGGCGCGCCGGCCGCGAGCGCGGCCGGATACGGCGCGCACGCGGCCACCTGCACGCCGACCACGCGCACGTGGGGATGCCCCCGCTTGATCACGCCGGCGACCCCGGAGATCAGCCCGCCGCCGCCGAGCGGGACGACCACGGTCGCGAGGTCCGGCACCTGATCGAGGAGCTCCAACCCGAGCGTCGACTGGCCCAGGATCACCTGCGCATCGTCGAAGGGGTGAACGAAGACCGCCCCCGTCAGCTCGGCGCGCTCGCGCGCGGCTGCGACGCACTCGTCGACGCTTTCGCCGCCGAGCGTGACCGAGCCGCCGTAGGCCTGGACGGCGGCGACCTTGGCCACCGGCGCCTGCTCCGGCATGAACACCTCACAGGCAACACCGCGGGCGCTCGCCGCATACGCCAGCGCCTGCGCATGGTTGCCGGCGCTGCCTGCCACGACTCCGCTGCCTGCCGGGAGGCTCGCGACCCGGTTGAGCGCGCCGCGCAGCTTGAACGAGCCCGTTCGCTGGAGATTCTCGGCCTTCAGCAGCACACGGCCGCCGAAGCGCTCGGTCAGCGTCCCCGAGGCCAGCACCGGCGTCTCGCGGGCCAGCGCGCCGACCAGCACGCGCGCGGCTTGCGGGGCGTCCCCGGACAGCAGCTCTACGACATCGTCCGCGTCGGGTGCGCTCACGCTGCCCGCAGCAGCTCCCTCGCGTGCCGACGCGCGCCCGCATCGTGGGCGTCGGCGCCGAGCATCCGGACGAGCTCCCCGAGCACCTGCTCGTCAGCCAGCCGCGTGACGGTCGCGCGGGTCGGCTCGCCCGCGAGATCCTTCGCGATCGTGAAGTGCCGCGCGGCGAAGGACGCAACCTGCGCCAGGTGGGTGATCGCGAGAATCTGGCGACCCTGCGCGAGCGCGCGCAGCTGCTCACCCACGGCGCGCGCGGTGTGTCCGCCGATGCCGGCGTCGATCTCGTCGAAGACCAGCGTCGTGGACCCTCCGCCGTGCGCGGCCGAAAGCAGGGCGAGCATCACGCGCGAAAGCTCGCCACCGGAGGCGATCTCGCGCAGCGGCGCCGCCGGCACACCCGGGTTCGGGGCGATCTCGAACTGGACCTGCTCAGCGCCGGTGCGCCCTGCCTCGCAGGGAACGAGCGCAACCTCGAAACTCGCCTCCGCCATCGCCAGATCCGCCAGCCTCGCGCGCACCTCGCGCGCGAGGATCGGGGCACCGCCGGCGCGCGCGTGGCTGAGCTCTGCATGCGCCGCGGCGTACTCGCGCAGCGCCTGCTCGAGCCGAGTCTGCGCGGCTTCCATCGCGACCTCGGCGCCGGCCAGCTGCTCGCGTCGCTCGCGGCAGAGGGCGGCGTGCTCGAGCACGCTCGAGACGCTCCCGCCGTACTTGCGCTCGAGCCTCGAGATCGCGGCGAGGCGCTCCTCGACAACGTCCAGGCGGCCGGGCTCGGCCTCCAGGCCCTCCCCGTAGCGACCGATCTCGCTGAGCAGATCCTGGCCCTCGATCGCGAGCGCCCGAGCGCGAACCGCGAGCTCCTCGAGCTGGCGATCGAGCGGCGCCGCCGCGTCAAGGCTCGACGCGCAGCCGAGCAATCCGCGCAGCCCGCCGCCATCTTCGTCGGCGAGCGCCTGCTGCGCGCCCCACGCGGC
Source organism: uncultured Solirubrobacteraceae bacterium (assembly GCA_964483345.1). Classification (GTDB taxonomy): domain Bacteria; phylum Actinomycetota; class Thermoleophilia; order Solirubrobacterales; family Solirubrobacteraceae; genus Palsa-513. Next base: position 94,566 of record CAZABN010000002.1, on the reverse strand, counting down.
GCTGCGCAGCACCTCGACGTTGCGCAGGCGATCGCGCTCCGCGACCAGCGCGGCACGCTCCTCCTCGCCCGGGTCGACCGCTTCGATCTCGCCCAGCTCGAACTCGAGCAGGTCGAGCTGGCGCTCACGTGCGCCGGCGAGCTCCGCCAGGCGCTCGACCTCCCCCCGCGCCTCGCTCACCGCCGCCCAGGCGGTGGCCGTCGCGGCGCGCCGCAGAGCCTGCTGCGGGCCGCAGGAGGCGTCGAGGATCTCCAGCTGGGCCGCACCGAGCATCAGCCGGCGGTGCTCGTGCTGGCCGTAGAAGGACAGCAGCTCGCCGGCCAGTTCGCGCAGCTCGCCAACCCCGATCGAGCGCCCGCCGAGGTAGGCGCGGGTGCGCCCATCGACGCCGACCCGCCGCGCCAGCACCAGCTCCGAGGCGTCCGCCGCCAGATGCTCGCAGCGGAGTCCCTCGGGCAGCTCGAAGACACCCTCCACGTAGGCCTCGGCTGCACCGGGCCGGACGATCCCCGGGCGCGCGCGGCCGCCGAGGAGCAGGTCCAGGGCATGCGCCAGAACCGTCTTGCCGGCACCGGTTTCCCCCGTGATCACGTTCAGCCCGCCGACGAGCTCCAGTCGCGCCTCCTCGATCAGCACCAGGTCCTGGACGGACAATTCGAGCAGCATCCGACAGGGTCTACCAGCGCGCGGGGACAGAACGCGACCCGTGACCCGCCGGCCGCTAGCGTGACAGGCGCCCGAACTTCTCCCGCAACCGGCGATAGAAGCTCGACCCCTCCATCTGCGCCAGCGTCGCCACATCGTGGGCGAAGCGCGCGCGCACGACCTGCCCGGGCGCGATCTCGCCGACCGGCCGTCCGTCCACCGACACCGCCAGCGTCTCGCGCGAGCTGTTGTGCAGCATCAGGACATCGTCGGGTGCGACCACCAGCGCGCGCGCGCTGAGCGAGTGGGGCGCGATGAACGACACGGCCATGCCCGCCACGCCCCAGGCCATCACCGGTCCGCCGTTGGCCAGGTTGTAACCCGTCGACCCGGCCGGCGTGGCGACCACCAGGCCGTCGCAGCGCACGCTGCCGATCTCCTCCCCGGCGATCGCGTACGCGAGCTCCGCGACGCGGCCGCCGACCTTGCGATGCAGCGAGAGGTCGTTGAGCGCGACATGACTTCCCGCCGGCCCGTCGACCTCGATTGCCGGCAGCGTGAGCACATCCAGCGTTCCGGCGAGGGCGCGCTCGAAGCCCTCCCGCAGCCGCTCCGGCTCGACCGTCGAAAGGAACCCCACCTCGCCGAAGTTGACGGCGAAGACGGGCACCGAGGTGTGAGCGTAGGCGCGCAGCGCCCGCAGGATCGTGCCGTCACCGCCGAGCGCGACGCACAGCTCGGCATCGAGCGCGAGCGGGGTGTCGAGTACGAGCCCGGGCACGCCGGCGGCGTCCGGGTGCTTGGCGGTCTCGTCGGCGTCGAGCGTCAGCACGGCGCCCGCGGCCGCGGCCATCGCCGCGAGCTCCCGCAGCGCCGCGGAGGTCTCGTCCGGTCGCCCGTGGGAGAGTACGGTGATCGTGCGCGTGCTCATCCTGGGTCGGCCGCCAACGCCAGCGCATCCAGATCCGGCAGTGTCCCGCGCGTGCGCTCGGCGAGCGCGACAAACGTTTCGATGTTCCCCTTCGGTCCGGGCAGCCCCGACGGGAAGAATCCGCGCACCGAGGCGCCGAGCTCCGTCGCCGCGGCCGCCACATCGAGCAGCGCGCGCCGCCGCAACGCGCCGTCGCGCACGACGCCTCCACGCCCGACCAGCGTGCGTCCAACCTCGAACTGCGGCTTGACCAGGCACAGCGCGTCGAAGCGCGGCGCCGCGCACGCGAGCAGTGGCGCCAGCACGGTGCGCAGCGAGATGAACGCCAGGTCGGCCACGATCACCTCGGGAGCGTAGGGCAGCGCGTCGGCGCGCAGCTCGCGGGCATTGAAGCGCTCGATCACGATCACGCGCGGATCGCCGCGCAGCTTCCAGCTCAGCTCGCCGTAGGCGACGTCCACGGCGATCACCGCGGCCGCACCGGCCGCGAGCAGGCAGTCCGTGAAGCCGCCCGTCGAGGCACCCACGTCCAGGCAGCGACGGCCGCCGACGTCGAGCCCGCTCGCGGCGAGGGCGTTGGCGAGCTTGACGCCGCCCCTCGACACGAACCGCGGTACCTCGTCGACCGCCAGCTCGACATCGGCGGCCACGAGCGTCCCGGGCTTGGTGGCGCGCATCCCGTGGGCGCCGATGCGGACCTCGCCGGCCAGCACGGACGCCGCGGCGCGACTGCGCGTCTCGAACAGGCCGCGCTCCGTCAGCAGCGCGTCGAGGCGAACCTTCGCGGCCATCTCAGCACTCCGCCCGGGCGTCTGCTTGGCGCGCGACGGCCACGAGCCCCACGGACCGCGCGACGGCCGCCCGCTGGAACGGTCGCATCGGGCCCTACCGTTCGGCGAACGTCGGGCGGTCAATCGCCGCGCGCACGCGCTCGGCGATCCGCTCGGGTGTGAAGCCGATCTCGTCGTGCAGGAGCGCCGGTGCGCCGTGCGTCACGTAGCGGTCTGGGATGCCGACGCGGACGATCCTGGTCTGTGCGCCGCCGGCTTCGTTGAGCGTCTCCCAGACGGCGCTGCCGAAGCCCCCGCCCAGCACGCCCTCCTCGACGGTCACGAGCAGCTCGTGCTCGGCCGCCAGCTGGGCGATCAGGCCGCTGTCGAGCGGCTTGGCGAAGCGCGCGTCGGCGACGGTTGCGGCGATCCCGTCGACCTCGAGCAGCGCGGCCGCCGCCAGCGCCTTGCCGACGCCGGTCCCGTAGCCGAGCAGCGCGACGCGGTGCCCGTGGTCGCCGCCGTCGGGCGCCTCGCGGAGGATCTCGCCCGTCCCGATCGGGATCACGGCCGGTTCCGCCGGCAGCTTCACACCAACGCCCTCGCCACGCGGGTAGCGCAGCGCGGAGGGGCCGTTGTGCGCCAGCGCCGTGTGCAGCATGTGAACGAGCATCGCCTCGTCGCGCGGCGCCATCAGCACCATGTTCGGCAGGCAGCGCAGGTAGGCGATGTCGAACACGCCATGATGGGTCGGGCCGTCGTCGCCGACCAGCCCGGCGCGGTCCATCGCGAAGACCACGGGAAGTCGCTGCAGGCAGACATCGTGCACGATCTGGTCGTAGGCGCGCTGCAGGAACGTCGAGTAGATCGCCACGACCGGCCTCGCCCCCTCGAGCGCCAGGCCGGCTGCGAACAGGACCGCCTGCTGCTCGGCGATGCCAACGTCGAAGTAGCGCTCCGGCATCGCGGCCTGAAGGATGTTGAGGCCCGTGCCGGAGTTCATCGCGGCGGTGATGCCGATCACGCGGGCGTCGCGCCGGCACTCCTGAAGCAGAGCTTCGCCGAAGACGGTTGTGTACTGCGGCGGCGGGGGTACCTCCGCCGGCGCGCTCGAGCGGACGACCTCGCCGCCCATGATCGAGCGCGGCTTGGCCGCGTGCCAGCGCTCCATGCCCTCGAGCCCCCCGTCCTCGGCCGGCCCAAAGCCCTTGCCCTTGACCGTCGCGATGTGCACTACAACCGGTCTTTGCGCGGCGAGCGCGTCGCGCACGGCGATCCGCAGCGCACGCACGTCGTGCCCGTCGATGACGCCCACGTACGCCCAGTCGAGCTCCTCCCAGAACAGCCCTGGAGCGGCGAACGCCTTGATCGATTCCTTGAGGTTCGGGCCGAAGCGCTCGAACGCCGCGCCGATGCCGCCCGGAAGCTTGGTCAGGCCTCCCTCGATCCCCCCGCGCGCGTGCCAGAGGCGCGGATTCAGGCGAACGCGGTTGAAGTAGCGCGACAGCGCGCCCACGTTCGGCGCGATCGACATTCCGTTGTCATTGAGCACGACGACGATCGGTGTGCCGAGGCCCCCGGCCTGGTGAATCGCCTCGAAGGCCACGCCGCCGGTCATCGCGCCGTCGCCGATGACCGCCACGACACGCCCGGCGTCGCGGTCACCGCGTGCGCGCATCGCCTCCTTGAGCCCGACCGCGTAGCCGATCGACGTGGAGGCGTGACCGGCGCCCATGATGTCGTGCTCCGACTCGGCGATCGAGCAGAACGGCGCGAGGCCTCCGTAGCGGCGGATCGTCGCCAGCTGGTCGCGACGGCCGGTGAGGACCTTGTGCGGATAGGCCTGATGGCCGACGTCCCAGATGATCTTGTCGCGCGGCGAGTCCAGCAGCGAATGCAGCGCGACGGCCAGCTCGCACGTGCCGAGGTTCGCACCGAAATGCCCGCCGATCTCCCCCACCGTCGCAATGATGTGCTCGCGCACCTCTTGCGCGACGCGCGTCAGCTCGTCATCGCTGAGCCCGTGCAGGTCCTGCGGGCGATCGATGCGGTCGAGAAGTCGCTCTGGCTGTGGTGGGGAAGGTTTCACGAGGTTCGCGTGTAGATGAAGTCGGTGATCTGCTCGAGTTCGGCGGCCCCGCCGGGCGCTGCGCCGGCCAGCGCCGTGCGCGCCGCCGTGTGCGAGACGTTGGCGAGCTCGCGCGCTCGCTCCAGCCCGTGCTCGGACACGTAGGTCCGCTTGCCGTGGCGCGCATCGCTCCCGCTCGGCTTGCCCAGCGCCGCGTCCGTACCCGTCACGTCGAGGATGTCGTCAACGATCTGAAATAGCACTCCCAGCTCCGAGGCAAACTGTTCAAAGAGGATTGTCTCAGGTTCGCCCGCCGGGACAAGCTCGAGCACGCACTCGACCGACGCGGCAATCAGCCGTCCGGTCTTCAGCGCATGCAGCCGACGCAGCCCCTCGGGGCCGGCGGGAGCGAGCTCCGTGACGTCCAGGTACTGGCCGCCGACCATGCCATCGACGCCGGTCGCCGCCGCCAGGCGCCCGATCGCCCGCAGCAGATCCGCCGGTTCGCCACGCTGGTGCGTGACGATGTGGCTGAGCGCCTCGGCGTAGAGCGCGTCGCCGGCGAGGATCGCCACATTCTCGCCGAACGCGACGTGACAGGTGGCGCGGCCGCGCCGCAGGTCGTCGTCGTCCATTGCCGGCAGGTCGTCATGGATCAGCGAGTAGGTGTGGATCAATTCGAGCGCCGCTGCGAGCGGCATCACCTCCTGCGGGTCGCGACCGAGCGCGAGTGCGGTCGCCAGCGCCAGCACCGGCCGGATCCGCTTTCCCGGAGCGAGCAGCGAATAGCGCATCGCCTCGGCGAGCCCGGCGAGATCGGCGCCGTCCGTGAACCGCACATCGGCGAGGTAGGCATCGACCTGCGTGCGCAGGTGATCCGGATAGCCCACTACAGCAGGCTGCCCTGAGCGCCGGAGGACTCCTCGACCCTGGCGCGGCGCTCGAGCTCGGCGCTCGCCTCGCCGGCAAGCGACGCACATTCCTCGACGAGCGTCGCCGCGGCATCGGCCGAGAGCTCCCCGGAGCGCAGCTGTTCCCCCGCACGCTCGAGGCGCGCGATCAGCGCATCCAGCTGGCTCTCAGGAGTGCTCATGCGGAGCATTCTCGCGCACCTCGCGGAGGATCGCGTCGAGGATGCCGTTGACGAAGGCGGGCGCGTCCGCTGCGCAAAAGGTCTTTGCGCTCTGCACCGCCTCATCGATCGCACCCTCCGGTGAGATCGGCTCGTCGGCCGGAACGACGTCGCCGTGGAGCATCTCGACCAGCGCCACCCGCAGGATGTTTCGCTCCAGGGGTGCGATCCGCTCGATCGTCCAGCCGTGTGCGTGGCCGCCGATCAGTTCATCGAACTCCGGTGCGCGCTCGACGGCCGCGGCGGCGAGCGCCCGGGTGAATGGCGCGGCGTCGCGCCCCAGCGCCTCCTCGAGCGGCTGTCCGGTGAGGTCGTGCTGGTAGGCCGCAATCACCGCCGCGCGCCGTTGCTCGCTGCGGCGCACGGGCTACTTCACGCGCGCGACACGTAGTCGCCGCTGCGTGTGTCGACACGGATCCGGTCCCCGATGTTGACGAACAGCGGCACGTTGACCTCGGCGCCTGTCTCGAGCACCGCCGGCTTGGTGCCGCCGCCCGAGGCCGTGTCACCGCGAACCCCCGGCTCGGTGTCACGAACCTCGAGGTCCACCGCGCTGGGCAGTTGCAGGTCGACCGGCTGCTCGTCGATGAACAGCACGTCCACCTCGTCGTTCGGCCGCGTCCATCGCAACGCGTCCGCGAGCGCGCTCTCGGCGATCTCGAGCTGCTCGTAGGAGCTGAGGTCCATGAAGTGCGCCTGGCCGCGCTCGGCGTAGAGGAACTGCATCCGGCGCGTCTCGGTGCGTACGGCGCGGAACTTCTCGCCTGCCCGGAAGGTGCGGTCGATCACGGCCCCGTCGGAGGTGCGGCGCAGCCTCGTCCGCACGAATGCGCCGCCCTTGCCGGGCTTGACGTGCTGGAACTCGAGGATCTTGAAGACGACGCCATCGACGTCGATGTGGTTGCCGTTCTTGAACTGGTTGGTGTTGATCACGCTCGCCAGTCTACGCGCGAGACGTCACGGAACTTATGCCAACGCCGGTCGCGATCGGGGTACAGTCGCGCCATCCAACCCAAGGAGAAACGATGGCTGTTGGCATTCGCCTCAAGCTCGAAGGCGGGACGGCCGAGCAGACCGACCGGCTGAACGCCGAGATCGACCCGGACGGCAATCCCCCGGACGGGCTTATCTTCCATGCGTCCGGTCCCGTCGAGGGCGGCTGGGGGGTGCTCGACTTCTGGGAGTCTCGCGCCCACTTCGACCGCTTCGCCGCGGAGCGCATCGGACCGGCGATGGCCGCGATCGGCCTCGCCGGCGGCGGTCCGCCGGAGATCCACGAATTCCCGGTGCACGAGCACTTCCCCCGTTAGCCGGCCTCGCTCAGGCGACCCCCGTGGTGTGAGCGGGGTCGCCCGGGCGCGGCGCTCGACCTCAGCCGCCGGAAACGGGATCGAGGCGAAACGTCGGGTGGTCGGCCGGGTCGGGCAGGCGCTGCCAATACGTCTCGACGGTGCGGCCGGCTTTGGCGCGGTAGGCCGCGATCACCGGGGCACGCTCGGACACCGGTAGCTCGACCGCCGCGAAGGTTCCGCTCGCGCCGCGCTCGCGCAGCTCGATCCGGCCGGACAGCCGGGCGTTGCGGACCCACTCCGACTCGCCGCGCGTCGAGACGACGTAGCGGGCGCCGTCGTGATCGACCGCGATCACCGGGATCTGCTGCACAGCGCCGGTCACGCGGCCGCGCACCGCGAGCGTCACCGAACCGCCGATGCCAAGGCGCATCGCGAGCGGGTTGAAAACCTTGCGCGTCACTGCCGACGGCTTCAGGTAGGCCATCTGGTCTCCTCGATCAGGGCGATTGGCGAGGCCTTCGCGGCCCGCACGCGCCGTGGGACGGGTTGGTCTCGATCACCGTGCGATGCTCGCACACCACCCCAGCGCCGTGACGGGGCGATCGTGGACCGCTCCGGGGCGGCGCCAGGCCACCCTCGACAGGGTTGCGCCCTCGGCCCGCGGGCGCCCGGAGCCTGGCCGCCAGCCGACACCCCGGCGGGCGATGCCCGCCAGACGCGCCATCGCGGTGACTCATACCCGCCGGCGACGCCGGGCTACGAGCGCGCTGCCCTCGAGGAGCAGCAGCGTCAACGCGATCGGCACCGTCGCCGGCAGCTCGCTGACCTCGAGGAACAGCAGGTCGAATACGAGGCCGATGAGCGCCGCGATCGCTGCGCCCCGGCGGGCGAGCCGCAGGTCCGTCGCGAGCAGCGCCCCGAGCAACGCCGCGACGAAGATGTCGCCGTAGCCCATCGCCGCCCCGCCGAACACGACCCGCTGCAGCTGCGGCAGTTGGGCGACGGGAGCCGCGGCGTTGAGCGCACCGTTCGGAGCCGCCAGCAGGTCGCTGATCACGAGCCAACTGTCCACGATCGCCATCGCGACGATCCCCAGCTTGATCAGCACGCGCGGGCTCACGGCGACGAGCAGCACGGCCAGCGTCACGCACGACAGCGCGTCGAGTGCCATCGCGGCCGTCTGCCCTGCCAGACCCTGTCGATCGGCCCACGCCAGGGCGAACAGCAGCGCGGCGCCGGTGGCGAGCCAGGGCCGGCCGCGCCGCATCGCCCAGCCCAGGGCGAGGGCCGCGAGCGGCGGCACCGCGATCAGGGCGAGATAGGTGAGTCCGTCGGCCAGTCCCCCCAAAGCCCGCTCGCCGAACACGAAGCCGACGACGGACGCCGCCGGAATCGCCGCCCACCAGCCGCTGCGGAAGCGGGCCAGGGCCGGGATCTCGCGCGGCGCCGGCCACACGACGAGCGCCGCCTGGACCAGTGACAGGACACAGATCGAGATCGCGAAGGACGGCACGGCCTCAGGATGGAGCACCGCGCCCCTCGCCGCACGCGCGCCCCGGCACACTCGCGACGCGACGGCGCCTCCAGGCGGGGGCCGCGCGCCTCAAGCGCCCCCTCGATCGCACCGATAACAACTGGGTGACCAGGCTGCGTGTGCGCGACCACGGACCCGCGCTCGCGTTCGCGGCGCTGGGCGTCTGGGCGATGTCGTTCCTCACGCTGTACGGCTTCGGCTGGAACGACTACGGGGCGGAGGTCGAGCCGGCCTACGACGCGCTGCGCGCCGGACACGTCTGGCAGTTCCTGCAGCTTGCGCCGGGCTACGGCGGCTCGCTCGAGCTGCGCGCCCCGTTCGCGCTGCTCCCCGGCCTGTGGGGTGGCGGCGAGGTCGCGGTGTACCAGGCCGTCTCGATTCCCTGCCTGATCGCCGCGGCGCTGCTGGCGGTGTGGCTGGTCGCGCGGATGCGGGCGCTCGGCCATGGCGGCCTGGCCCGCGCCACCACCCTGGGGCTGTGCGTCTGCAACCCGGTGACTCTCTACGCATTGCAGGACGGGCACGCCGAGGAGGTGCTCGGCGCCGTCCTCTGCGTGGCCGCGGTGCTCGCTGCCCAACGAGACCACGCGAGCTGGTCCGGTGTCCTGCTCGGCCTGGCCATCGCCAACAAGCAGTGGGCTCTGCTGGCGGTCGGACCGGTCCTCGTTGCGCTGCCCGGTCATCGCCGGCGCGCGATGGCGATCGCCGGCTTCGTCGCCGCATGCTTCTACGTGCCGCTCTGGCTGCCCGCCTATTTCGGAAGCGGCTCAGGCTCGGGCTCCGCGGGAGCGTTTGCGGGCGCCGGCGGCGGTGTGATCTTCCAGCCGTGGCAGCTGTGGTGGTTTCTCGGCTCACACGGGCAGACCGTCCGCGGCGCCTTCGGCGCGATCAAGGTCGGCTACCGGACGCCGCCCGCCTGGATCCAGAGCATCGATCACCCGCTGATCGTCGCGCTCGGCGTACCCGTGACGGCACTGGCGATGCTCCGCCGGCGCACCGACGCGATGCTCCTGCTCGCCCTGCTGCTGGCGATGCGCTTCGCCTTCGACACCTGGGACACGGTCTACTACCCGCTCCCGTTCATCTTTGCCCTGCTGGCGTGGGAGAGCCTGAGCCGGCGGCGTCCGCCGATCCTCTCGCTGACCGCCAGCGTCGTCGTCTGGCTGGTCTTCATCGTCGCGCCGGAGCACATCTCGGCTGACGCGCAGGCGGCTCTCTTCCTGCTCGTCGCGGTGCCGACGCTGTTCGCCCTGGCGCTTGCGCTGTTCGCCCCCGGCCTCTGGTCACGGCGCGTTGCGAGCGGCCAGCGCCCGCGGCGTTCAAGCGCCCAAGCAGGCGCGCCGATATCCACCGTGTGAGCGCGCGCCATCGCGATCAGCTGCCCGTGGCCGCAGCGATCTCGCGGCGCGAGATCATGCTGTGGAGCGCGCTCGCCGTGGGGACCTCGCTCGCGCTGCTGTGGGGCTGGCACTGGAACGTCGCCCTGAACGACTACGGCACGGAGGCGGCGCCGAGCCTGACGGCGCTGCTGCACGGCCACATCGCCGTCTTTCTCCGCGAGGCTCCCTCCTACGGGGCCTCGCTGCTGTTGCGAGCGCCGTTCGCGCTTCCCGGCAGCCTGGCGGGCGGCAGCGCTCTCTTCATCTACCGGCTCGGAGCGCTGCCGTGCCTGCTCGCGATCGGCGCACTCGGCGTCTGGCTGGCCGTGGGGCTGCGGCGGGCCGGCGGCAGCGTGGCCGCCGCCGCCCTGACCGTGCTCCTGTGTGCCGCCAACCCGATCACCTACCGCGCGCTCGCGACCGGCCACCCGGAGGAGCTGCTCGGCGGGGCGCTGTGTGTGGCGGCGGTGCTGCTGGCGCAGCGCGGGCACGCGAACCTGGCGGCGCTTGCGCTCGGGCTGGCGATTGCCAACAAGCAGTGGGCGCTGCTGGCGATCGGCCCGGTGCTGCTCGCGCTGCCGGCGCACCGCTGGCGCACCCTGCTCGTCGCGGGCACCGTCGCCGTCGTGCTGGTCGCGCCGATCCTGCTCGCCTCGCCGAGCGTGAGCGCGGGCTCCGGCCGCCTGACGGTCGCCGACACGGGCGGGATCTTCCACCCGTGGCAGATCTTCTGGTTCTTCGGGCCACGCGGGCACTGGCTGCCGGCGATGCTCGGCTCGATCCCACGAGGCTTCCGCCTCGCGCCGGCATGGCTCGGCGGGCGGGCGCACCTGCTGATCGTCTGGCTCGGCCTGCCGCTGACGCTCCTGGCGATGCGGCGCCGCGCGCGCCCAGCCGACGCACTGCTCCTGTTCGCACTGCTGATGCTGATGCGCTGCTGGTTGGACCCGTGGGATCTGGTCTACTACCCGCTGCCGTTCATCTTCGGCCTGCTCGCGTGGGAGGCGACGGTCGCGCGTCGCCTGCCGGTCTGCGCGGCCGCGGCGACCGCGGCGACGTGGCTCATCTTCTGGTTCCTCCCCGCCCACATCAGCCCGGATGCCCAGGCGATCTCGTTCCTGGTCCCGGCCACGGTCGCGCTCGGCGTCCTGGCCGCGGTGCTCTACCGGCTGCGGCCACTGCGCCGCGCGGCGCGCGCGGCCACGCTGCTCAGTCGAGCACCAGCAGTTCCTTCGTGAAGCTGCTGAGCACCTGCGCTCCGTCGGCGCGGACAACCGCGAGATCCTCGATCCTCACGCCCAGCTCGCCCGGCAGGTAGATCCCGGGCTCGACCGTGACGACGTTGCCCACGAGCAGCTCGTGATCGCCGCTGGTCCGCGCGAGCCGCGGCGCCTCGTGGATCTCGAGCCCGACGCCGTGGCCAAGGCCGTGCCCGAAGTAGTCACCGTAGCCGGCCTCCTCGATGACTGCGCGCGCCCGGGCATCGGCATCGCGTCCGCTGATGCCCGGCGCGATCGCCTCGAGCCCGGCGAGCTGCGCGTCGAGCACGATCGCGTAGACCTCGCGAGCCTGCGCCGACGGCTCGCCGACGGCCACGGTGCGCGTGCAGTCGGAGCAGTACCCGCCGACCAGCGCGCCGAGGTCGAAGGTCACGAGCGTCCCGCGTTCGATCTTCATCTCGCCCGGCTGCGCGTGCGGGAGCGCGGCGTGGGCGCCGCCGGCGACGATCGACGCGAAGCTCGGAGCGCTCGCTCCCCGCAGCCGCATCTCGTGTTCGAGCGAGATCGCCAGCTCGCGCTCGCTCCGCCCGCCCAGACCGCTCGCGAACAGCCAGCCGAGCAGCTCGTCGACCAGCCTCGCAGCGGCCGCGATCGATTCGATCTCGCGCTCGTCCTTGACCGCGCGCATCCGCTCGGGAAGACCCGCGGCGGCGACCAGCTCGACCGTCGCGGCAACCAGCTCGCCGAGCCGCGCCCGGCGGCGAACCGTCATCTGCGTGTCGTCGAAGCCGACACGGCCGCCCTCGAGCGAGCCCGCGAGCGCGTCGAGCAGCTCGCCGGTCACGATCTCGCTCTCGAAGGCGTCGTCCAGCTCCTCCGCCACCTGCGAGGCGTAGCGGAAGTCGGTGTAGAAGCGCCCGGCGCCGTCGGCGCGGACGAGCGCCAGCCCGTTGGAGCCGGTGTACCCGGTGAGGTAGCGCAGGTTCGCGGCGCCCTCGACGATGAGTGCGTCGAGCTCGGCGTCGGCGACGAGCCGGCCGAGGCGCGCGGGGCGCCCGCCGGTCATCCGTCGAGCTCCTTGCTGAGTCGAACGAGCGCCTCGCGGTAGCCCTCGACGCCCGCTCCGCTCACGCAGGCGATGACGAGATCGCGGATGACCGACACGCTGCGCCACGGTTCGCGCTCGTCGATCTTCGAGAGGTGCACCTCAACCGCCGGCAGCCCCGCGATCTCCAGGGCGTCGTGGATCGCCCAGGAGTAATGCGTCCAAGCGCCGGGGTTGAGCAGCACGCCATCCGCTCGCGCCGGCAGCTCGTGCAACGCCTTGACGAACTCGGCCTCGGAGTTCGTCTGGAAGCAGTGCACCTCGAGCTCCAGCTCGCGGGCGAACTCGGTCACGCGGCGCTCGAGCTCGAGCAGCGTCAGCGTCCCATACTGCGCCGGGTCCCGTCGCCCGAGCATGTTCAGGTTGACCCCGTGCAGGACGGCCACGCGGTTGCGTACCGGGCTCACGCGCGACACCCCCCCGCCGGGTTCACGCGCACAGCTCCGCTAGCGCGGCGTCGAGCTGCGCGGGCGCGACCGGGGCGCCGTGGCGCACCTCGCCGGGGGCGTCGACGAGCACGAAGGGAACGCCCTCGTGCAAACGTTTCTTGTCACGCCGGGTCGCCTCCGCCACCGCTCCGGCGTCCACCCCGTCGGCGTGCGTCGGCAGGCCGTGCGTGGCCAGCAGCTCCGCAACCTGGGCGCGCAGGTCGTCTCGCCCGGACAGCGACAGCGCGGCCAGCAGACCCAGTCCGACGGCCTCGCCGTGGCGGTAGCGCCGGTATTCGGTCACCGTTTCGATCGCGTGGCCGACCGTGTGCCCGAGGTTGAGCGCCTGGCGGCGTCCGGCGTCGCGCTCGTCGGCCGCGACCAGCGACAGCTTGCAGCGCGCGCAGTCGAAGATCACGCCGTCGTCGATCGGGCGATCGGCGGCGATCCGCTCCCAAAGTGTGCCTCCGGCGATCAGTGCGGTCTTGATGACCTCAGCGTATCCCGCGCTGCGCTCCTGCGCCGGAAGCGTCTCGAGCGTCGCCGGGTCCACGATCACCCCGGCCGGGTGGTGGTAGGCGCCGACATAGTTCTTGCCCTCCGGGAGGTCGATCCCCGTCTTGCCGCCGTAGGCGGAGTCGACCTGGGCGGCGAGCGTCGTCGGCACCTGCACCACTGGCACGCCGCGTTGGTAGGTCGCCGCGCAGAACCCGGCGAGGTCGCCGACGACACCGCCGCCGAGCGCCACCAGGTGATCGGCGCGCGTCATCCCGTGCTGCGCCAGCTCGCGCCAGATCCGCTGAGCCTCCTCGATCGACTTGCTCGGCTCCCCGGCGGGCACCACGATCACGCCGTCCAGCTCGCCGGCCGCGTCCAGCCACAGCCGCGCGACGTGCTCGTCGGTGACGCAGAAGCGCCGCGCCGGCGGCCGCTCGAGCGGCCACAAACCCGAGCCGAGCAGACCGCGCCCGAGCCAAACCGGGTATTCGGCCGATTCGTTGAATGCCCAGAGCAGCCGCGTCCCGGCCGGCGCGGTGCGCAGCCGCTCGACCGCGTCGTGCAGGCGCCCGAAGCTGATGCGCACGTTCGCCGGGGCCACGGCGTCGGCCACCAGCGCGTACAGCGGCAGCCGCGTCTCGTGCAACGCGTCGAAGGACGCACGCTCGCCCGCCAGCGGGCGGCCGGAGTCGGCGGCGCGGCGCCAGGCGAGCGCCGGGTCCACGTCGAGCCAGACGACGAGGTGGTCGGCGAGCGCCGCGCGCACGCGCTCGGAGGTGACCGCACCGCCGCTCAGCGACACGATCTCGCCCTGGCGCGCGCCGGCCAGCAGCTCGCAGACGACCTCCTCCTCCAGTACGCGGAAAGCGTTCTCGCCGTCGCGGGCGAACAGCTCCGCGATCGTCGCGCCGCCGCGCGTCTCGATCAGCCGGTCGACGTCGGTGACGCGCAGGTCACGCTCGGCGGCGACACGCTGCGCGGCGGTCGTCTTGCCGGCCCCCATGAAGCCGACCAGCACGATCGCGCCGGATACGCTCACCGGATCCGCGCTCGATATGCCGCGACGGCGCCCCGCACGTCCTCGATGTGGTCGCCGCCGAACTTGCGCCGGTAGGCGTCGGCCAGCACGAACGCGACCATCGCCTCCCCCACCACGCCCGCGGCGGGGACGGTGCACGAGTCGGTTCGCTCACGCAGCGCCTGGGCCGGCTCCAGCGTGGCGATGTCGACAGAACGCAGCGGCTTGGTCAGCGTCGGCAGCGGTTTCATCGCGGCGCCCACGATCAGCGGCTCGCCGTTGGTCATGCCGCCCTCGAGCCCGCCGGCGTGGTTCGTCTCGCGGTAGAAGCCGCGTTGGCGCGAGTGGAAGATCTCGTCGTGGGCGAGTGAGCCGGGCTTGCCGGCGAGGTCGAAGCCCTCCCCCAGGTTCACGCCCTTGACCGCCTGGATCGAGCACAGCGCCCCGGCCAGCCGGCCGTCGAGGCGTTCCTCCCAGGAGACGTGCGATCCGAGACCGGTGACGAGGCCGTACGCCCGCACCTCGAACACGCCGCCGAGCGACTCGTTGGCCTTGCGCTGCGCGTCGATGTGTTCGACCATCGCGCGCGACGCGCCGGCGTCGAGGCAGCGCACCGGTGAGGAGTCGACGTCGGCGAAGTCCTCGAGCGCGAGCGGCTCGGGGTAGCGGGGCGCGAAGACTGCGCCGATCTGGCGCACATGGGAGACGACCTCGACGCCAAGTGTGCGCAGGAACGCCTTGCAGAGCGCTCCCCCAGCGACGCGCGCGGCGGTCTCGCGGGCGGAGGCGCGCTCCAGCACGTCACGCACATCGCTGAAGCCGTACTTCGTCACGCCGGCAAGATCCGCGTGACCCGGGCGGGGCAGGTGCACCTCCTCCAGCGCCGCTGCGACCGGCCATGGGCTCATTCGCTCCTCCCAGTTGGCGTAGTCGCGGTTGACGACGCTCAGCGCGACGGGCGATCCCAGGGTGCGTCCGTGGCGCACGCCGGCGGTCGGCTCCGCCGTGTCCTGTTCGATCTTCATCCGCCCGCCGCGGCCGTGGCCCAGCTGCCGCCGAGCCATGTCGCGGTTGATCGTGTCGCGGTCGAGCTCGAGGCCGGCAGGCAGCCCTTCGAGCACGCAGGTGAGGCCGGGGCCGTGCGACTCGCCGGCGGTGATCATGCGCAGCAGCGCCATCGGCCGCTGAGTTTAGTGCCGCCGGGCGCTAGTGGCCGGCGGGGCTGACAGCGAAGCCGACGCCGAGCGCCACGCTGTCGGTGCCTGATGAGCCCGTCGTACCCGTTGCACCGGTCGCGCCTGAGGCCCCTGTCGCGCCATTGCCGGAGCTGCCGGACCTGCCCTTGTGGTGGACCAGGGCGCCGAGCTTGTCGCTGAAGGTGAGGGTCGACAGCTCGCTCGAGTTCGAGAGCGGAAGCAGCGTCTGCCCGGCCGTTGAGACGGCCTCGCGGGCCTGTGTCGCGGCGGCGGTCGAGGAGTACGTGGTTGCGCCGATCGACACGAGCTCGAAGCTGAACGTGGCGATCAGGGCCGAGTTCGAGGTCGGGTAGAGGCTGAGCCCCTGTCCGGGTGACAGCTCGACGATCTGGCACGAGCTGTCGCTCGGTAGGCACGTCATGCCGGCGGCCTCCTTGCTCGAGACCGCGATCGCGTTTGTGAACAGGAATGCGGCCTGCTTGCCTCCCTGAACAACGCCCAGGTAGATGACCTCGGGCGACTGCGCGGCCGGCAGCGGTGCGAGACGGATCACGTCGGTGAGCGTGTGCACGCCGTTCGCGTCCTTGGTGTCGATGTCCACCGTGTAAGCCTGATCGGACTTCAGCGACGCCGGACCCGTCGTGGGGCTCCCCTGGGCCGGCCCGGAGCTACCGGTCGAGCCGCCGGCCGCCGGCTTCGTGGTCGACTTGGGCACCGGCGCGCCGGTGCTCGACGTCGCGCCCCTGGTGGGCGCGCCGGTGGTCGAGGTGCCACCGGTGGCCGCGGTCGAACCGCTGGGCTTCGAAACGCTCCCCGCCGGCTTCGCGCCGCTGGCCGAACCGGTCGTCTTCGTACCGGTCGAGCCGAGCTCGCGGAACGGGTCGGGCTCCGTGCCGTGGCGCAGGATCGAACGCGGCGTCGGGGTCGTATTGAGGTCCGCGAGCTCACGCTGCGGCGGCGTGACGCCGGCGGGCGGGCGGATCGGCGGGAGCACGACCGTGCCGGGCGTGGGCGTGCTCACCTTGCCGAGCAGGATCGGCGCGGCGAACGGGATGCCGATGGCGAGCACCAGCAGCACGACGACGGCCGGGAAGATCTGGCGTTCGCGCAGGTCGGCCTGGAGGGTCTGGAAGAACCGCATCACGAAGCCCCTGCCGCGCCGGTGGCGCCTGTCGCGGGGGTCGGGCTGCTCGGGGCGCCCTGCACGTACACCTGCGCGGTCACCGTCGCGCTCTCGACGTTTGGCGGTGCCTCGCTGCTGTTGAGCGGTGTGAGCGTGATCGACGTGACCGTGAACAACCGGCCGGATGTGCGCACGCTTGTGCCGTTTGTGAGCGCCAGGCGGTCAAGCGCCGCCAGGAAGTGCTGCATTCCCTGGTAGGTGGTCCAGTAGGTGAAGCTCAACCCGAGCGACACCGGGCCGGCGGCGGTCGACGAGTTCGTGCCGACGTTGATCGCGCGGAAGTCGGGTTCGATCTTCTTGCCGGTCAGCCTGTCGATCGTCGCGACGACCTCGGCTTCGGCGGGAATCGGCGGCACGGCCCGCATGACCTGGTCGATCTGGTGCAGGTGACCGACGTAGCCGGTGACGGCGCGGCGCGCGCTCAGGACCGAGGCCTCGGCGGCGGTGAGCGCGGCGCGCTCGGCCGTCACCTGTGTGGAGAGCGTCGCCGCCTGTTGGCGCTCGGGCGACACCAGCATGATCCACATCCCGCCCGCAATGGCGGCCGCGACGATCACGGCGACGACGAGTCGATCGCGGACCCTCATGACGCACCCTTCTGGCTGGCTGTCTGCACGATCGAGCCGGTCGCTCCGCTTGAGCTGGAGACCGTCTGCGCCGCGGCCGAGGAGCCCTGCGGCAGCTTGACCTTCGGGACCGTGTAGGTCGCGGCATAGCTGAGGCTGATGGTCCATCCGACCCTCGGGCACGCTCCGGACGCCGGCTCATCGCGCCGCACCGGTCCGCCGCTGTTGAGCGTGGTCGGGAGACCGTGGAACTTGATGGCCGAGTTCAGGTTGGTGCTGGCCAGTGCGACGTCGGTGACGCCGGGGACGGAGGCGAGGTCGGTCAGCAGGCTGGGAATCTCGCCCTGGGAGTTCGAGCAGCCGGAGAGGTTGAAGGACTCCCCACCCGAGGCCGAGGCCGAGGCGGATGTCGAGGGGGCGCTGCCCGCGCCGCCGCCGCTGGCGGTCAGAGCCGTCAGCGAGTCGTCGTTCGGCAGCGCCAGCGCAAGCTGAGCCATCGCCGTCGGCCAGTTGAATCGCTGCTCGGCCAACGCTGCGACCTGCTGAACCTTCTCCGCGCTGATCGCGGCGACCGCGACATAGGGCTGCAGCGCCTGGCTCTCTGCGTTGACGGCGGCAACCTGCGTCGTCAGCGACGCCAGCTCGCCCTTGTCCTTGGCCACGGAGTGCACGGAGAAGGCGTAGATGACGCCGAGCGCCACGAGCAGCGCCAGGCCCCCGGTGAGGACGTAGACGACGCCGCCGGAGCGTCCGGCGAGCCCGCCGGCGCCGCGGCGCTCCTCGGCCGGGATCAGGTTGACGGCTCTCATTGCGCTCCCTCCGCGAGGGAGAGGCCCGCCGCGACGGCGAGCCGGCTCATCGGCACGTGTCCGGCCGCTTCCGGCGACGCCAGCGCGACAGCGCCGCGGGCGAGCGGCAGATCGAGTTCGCGCGAGAGCGCGAGGTCGAAGCCCGGCAGGTCGAGCGCCGGTCCGGTCAGGATGGCCCGCGCGACCGGCTGCTCGTTGCGCGAGGTGCGATGGAAGTCGAGCGAGTTGCGCACCTCGGCGGCGATCCGTCGGATCCCATCGGAGAGTCCGGTGCGTGCGATCTCGAGCTGGTGGCTGGTCGGCGCTCGATCGAGCATCGCCGCCACCGAAAGGCCGCTCCCGGCGGCCTCGCCGGCTGCGACGGAGCCGACCAGCCGCCTGGCATCGGCGAGCGGTACACCCGCGCCTGCCGCGACCTCGGCGACGATCTGCTCCACCCCGGTGGTGATCACACGGGTGAACTGACATGTCGATCCGCTCGCGATCGCGAGGTTCGTGAGGCCGCCGATCGAGAGATAGAGAACCTGCTCGCCGTCGGCCGCATCGAGCGGCCGCAGCGCGCGGATCATGCCGAACGCGGCGAGGTCGACGCCCTCGGGTCGCAGCCCCGCGTGACGCGCGGCCAGCAGCATGCGCTCGACCATGTCGCGCCGCGCGGCGACCAGCAGCACCTGCATCCGCGGTCCGGATTCGGTCTCGGCGACACCGAGCGAGTGGTAGTCCAGCACGACGCTTTCGATCGGCATCGGGATCTCGTCCTGCGCCTGGAAGTGGACTGCGCTGTCGAGCTCCTTCGGATCGGTGATCGCGGGCAACTCGATCTGGCGCATCACGATGCGCTGGTTGGCGATCCCGATCCGCACCCGGCGGTCGAGGCCGCTGCCGTCGAACAGATCGGCCAGCGCCTCGCTGAGCGCCGCAACATCGCTGACCTCGCCGTCGCGCACCAGATTCGGCGGGATCGGGCGCCCGGCAGCGCGTTCGACGACCACGCGGCCACCTTCGAGGCGGCTCTGCGCGGCGATCAGCTGTCCGGGCTCGATCTCGAGGCCCACCAGGTTGTGCGTGCGGCGCCCGCGGCGGGTGCCCCGCCGGGGTTGCGAGTGCTTGGCCGGCGCCGGTGTTGCCGGCGCCTCCGCCGTCACCGCCGTCGGCGCCGTCGCCGCCGCCGCCGCCGTCTGCGCTGTCGCTGCCGTCTCCGGCTCCACGGGGGGCGCCACTGACGGGCGTCGCTTGAACGAAATCGGCTTGTTGAGAAGTTCGAGCATGATCCTGAGTGTCGGCGTCAGCGGTTGTGTCCGCCAAGCCCATTGACCTCATCGACCATCTGGCCAGGCGGCATTAGAAGATTCAGCCCAGGAGCTGCAGATACGCAGCGATAATTGCGTGACCGGCGAAGACGGCCACCAGACCACCGAACGCGAGGGCCGGTCCGAACGGCACGCCGACAGCCTTGCGCTCGCCGGGCGCGCGCCGGGCGAGCACCACGGCGCCGGCGGCGATGCCCGCGATCAGCGCGATCAGCAGCGCCGGCGCGACCGCGTCACCGAGCAGCAGCCCCATCACGGCGGCGAGCTTGACGTCCCCCATCCCCATCCCGCGCGGCGAGATGAAGGCCGCGAGGCCAAAGAAGCCGCCCGCGGCGGCGCCCGCGATCAGGCGCGCGGGCTCCCCCGACGGATCCAGCGCGCTGCCGAGCACGATCGCGAGGATCGCCACCGGACCGGTGATGCGGTTGGGAATCAGGTGGCAGTCGAGGTCGATCAGCGCCACGGGCACGAGCGCAAGCACCGTCAGCACGCCGAGCGCGATCCCGCCGGCGCTCGAGCGCGTCAGCACGACGGCGACGCAGAGCGCGGCGGTCGCAGCCTCGACGAGTGGGTACCGCGGCGAGATCGCCGCACGGCAGGCGCGGCAGCGCCCGTGCAGCCACATCCACGCCAGCACCGGAATGTTGTCGTACGCCTTCACCGACGCGCTGCAGGTGGGGCAGTGCGATCCAGGCGAGACCAGCGACTCCCCGCGCGGGAGCCGGTACACGACGACGTTGAGGAAGGAGCCGAGCACGGCTCCGAACAGCGCGGCGAGGATGATTTCGGTGGCGAGCATGCTCTCTGAGCGTTATCGGCAGCTGCCGCGCGCACGTTGACCGGGGAACGAAAAAGGACGGGGCGGCCGGTTCGGCCGCCCCGTCCCAGGGATCGATCGTCGTGAAGCTTCGCTGCTACCAGGTGCCGCTGACGCAGCCGCCGTCGATCACACCGGCGCCTACGGTCACACCACCCGGCCCGAGGCAGGTACGCGTGAGCGAACCATTGGCCAGGCGATTGATCTGGAACTCGTCACCGCTGGTCGACTGGGTCGTGACCGTGTACGTGTTCGCGGTCGCGGCGACCGAGAGCAGGAACGCGTTGTTGTTACCGGCGGTGGTCTGAATCGTCGCCTCATACGCGGCGAGAGCCGCCGGGCTGCCGTTGGCGGAGGCATAGCTGCCGTTGTTGTCGGTGCCGAGCGTCTCGATCGCGACCTGCGCGGTGTGCGCAAGCTCCTTGGCCGCGGCGTCGGTCGCCTTGCTCTTCTGGTTGAGGAACGACGGGATCGCGATCGCGGCGAGAATGCCGATGATCAGGATCACGACGAGTAGTTCGATGAGGGTAAACCCTCGTTCATCCTTTGCGCGCTGGCGCAGCTTGAACAGCATTGAATCCTCCTGGATCCGAGTGTTTGTTTCGGCGCCAGCGCCACACACGACGACAGTCACCCTTCGGTGCTGGCCTTCCTTACCCGTCATATCGACCCACCGCCGCGGAAGCTTGAGGCGGTGAGAGCGAGAACTCAGCGTTTCGCCTAGACGCCGCGTGGGCCTGGCGGCCCATCTGCGGCGCGCTCGGCGCGCCTCAGCGTTCGTCCGATCCCTGCTCGGCGCGCCAGTGCGCCTGCGCGTCATGGCCGGGGAGCACGACACCGCCGCCGTCGCACCACGGACATGCCAGCTGATGGGGCTCGCCGCCGAGGTTCGAGATCACCGAACCGGTGCCGCGGCAGGCGGTGCAGCTCTCGGGTCCCGTCGGTTCACCGGCCTGCTCGCTCACGCCCGCGAGCCTAGTGATTGAGGCGCCCAAAGCGCGTCCCGAGGGGTGGGATGCGATCATCGCGATCCTCGTGGCCTTGGGAGCAACAGCAGCGCCGCTGCGCACCCGGGAGCGCCGGCTGGAGCTGGTGGCGATCGCGCTGGTCACGGCCCTGGCCGGCGCGCTGCGTCTGTGGGCGCTCGCCAAGGTGCCGTCGGACCCGTTCTACGACGCCTCGGTCGCCAGCATGCCGCTCTCGCTGCACAACTTCCTGCTCGGCGCCTACGAGCCTGGCGGCACCCTCGCGATCGACAAGCCGCCACTGGATCTGTGGCTGCAGGTGCTCACCACGCAGCTGTTCGGCTTCGGCTCGTTCACGCTGAAGCTGCCGTCGGCGCTGGCCGGGACGGCCGCCGCGACGGTGCTCTACGACGCCGTCCGCAGGGTGCTCGGCGCGAGCGCCGGCGTTGCGGCCGCACTGGCGCTCGCGACCCTGCCGATCGCGCTGCTGACGGCGCGCAGCGACACGGTCGACGCCGCCGCGATGCTGCTGAGCGTGATCGCGCTGTGGCTGCTCGTGCGCTTCGCGCACGACGGCCGCTCGCGCTGGTGCTACCTCGCCGCGGCGGCGATGGGGCTGGCCTTCAACGTCAAGCTCTTTGAGGGGATCGTGGGCCTTCCGGCCCTGATCCTGTTTGGATTTCTGGTCTGTCGCGAACGCCGCGCAATTCGGCTGGCGATCAGCGGCGCGGTGTTCGTCGCGGTGTCGCTGTCCTGGCTGACGATGACGCTCTTCTTCCCGGCCTCGGATCGCCCGTTCGCGATCGGATCGACGAACGGCAGCGCCTGGAACGCGACCTTCGTGTTCAACGGTTGGGATCGCGTCGCCGGCGCGGAGACGCAGTCGGCGCTGAACGCGCAGCTGCCGGCGAGCGCGCTTCGGCCGGCCAACAACAGCGAGGTCGCGCGCTCCGCGGTCCCGATCGGCTCACCGGCGATTCTGCGGTTGTTCGATCACGACGGTCCGCTCTCCGGTCTGCGACTCGGTTTCGTCCTGCTGGCGGCGCTCGCGCTCGGCGTCCC
Source organism: uncultured Solirubrobacteraceae bacterium (assembly GCA_964483345.1). Taxonomy (GTDB): domain Bacteria; phylum Actinomycetota; class Thermoleophilia; order Solirubrobacterales; family Solirubrobacteraceae; genus Palsa-513. Next base: position 72,638 of record CAZABN010000002.1, on the reverse strand, counting down.
CGCACTGATCTTCACGCTCGCTCGCGCGCGTGGACCCGACGGCGGCGTGGAGCGCGCGCTCTGCGTCTCGCTGCTGCTGTGGCTGGCGATCGGCGTCGTGCTCTTCAGCGCGATGCCGAGGCTGCATCCGCGCTACACGGAGGGGTTCACGCCCGCGGTCGCGGCGGTCGCGGGGATCGGCGTCGCCTGGGCGCTGCGCGACGGGTTGTGGGAGCGCGTGTTCACGATCGTCGCCGTGCTGGCGCTGACGCTTTACGCGCGCTACCTGCTGGGCGCCTCCGCCAGTGCCTGGCAGCTCACCGCGATCGGGGCGATCGCCGCCGCCGCCGCCCTGCTGGTGCGCCGCGAGCGCGTGCGTGTTCCGCTGCTGGCCGCCGGTCTCGGGCTCGCCGCGCTGGCGCTGCCGCTGCAGGTAGACGCGAGCCTGATCCACAACCACGAGTTCGACAGCGGGCGCACCGGCGCCATGGGGGCGGGTGACGTGCGCGCGATCAGCAGCTACATCAACGCCCGCTCCGCCGGCACCCGCTACGAGTTCGCGGCTGCCGACCCAACCGAGGTCGCAGCGCTGATCCTCTACGACCGCCGCCCGATTCTCTCGCTGACCTCCTACGACAACCACGAGCTGCTGCCGATCGTCAGGCTGCGCGCGCTGGTCGCGAGCGGCCGGCTGCGCTTCGCCGTGCTCGACGGCGGTTGCAACCCTGCGAGCGGGGCGCAGACCTCCGCCTGCTCGCCGGGCGCCGATTGGGTGCGCAGGCACGGCACGGACGTATCGCGGCGCGCCGGTCTCCCCCACAGCCACGTGCTCTACGAGCTGGGAACGCGCTAGCTTCACACGCAGATGCACGCGCAGGGCGCCTCACCCAGCCTTTCGATCCTGGTCGTCGACGACGAGAGCTCGTTGCGCGAGACGCTGACGCACTCCTTCGAGCGCGAGGGCCACCGCGTGGCGGCGGTCGCCGACGGCAACGCGGCGATCGCGCTGGCCGGCGAGTCGCACTTCGACGTCGTGCTGCTGGACGTCGCCCTCGGCCCTGGCCCCAACGGCTACGACGTCTGCCGCACGCTGCGCGCACGGCGCAACGTCGTGCCGATCATCATGCTGACGGCGCTCGACAGCGAGGCGGACGCCGTGCAGGGTCTCGAGGCCGGCGCCGACGACTACGTCACGAAGCCGTTCGGACTCGCCGAGCTGCGCAGCCGCATCCGTGCCGTTCTGCGCCGCTCGGCCCCGCGCGCACTCGGCGGCGACAGGATCACCGCCGGCCCGGTGACGCTGGACCGCGCGCAGCGTGAGGTGACGCTCGCCGGCGAGCCGGTGCGGCTCACCTTCTCCGAGTTCGAGCTGCTCGGCTGCCTGATGGCCGAGCCCGGCCGGCTGTTCAACCGCCAGGAGCTGCTGCGCGCGATCTGGGGCGACTCCGCCTACCGCGATCCACGCGCGATCGACGTGCACATCCGCCACCTGCGCGAGAAGCTGGAGAGCACACCCGAGGAGCCGCGCCTGATCGTCACCGTCCGCGGAGCCGGATACCGCTTTGCGGAGGGCTAGAGACCCGGCCGGCCCTCGCGCGCGCCTCCGCTTCGGCCTGCGGCCACGCCTGCTCGGCGCGCTCGTGCTGACCGCCGTCGTGACGCTCGCAACGGCGGCCTTGACGCTGCTGGCCCCGCTGGAGTCGCAGCTCCGGCAGAACAGCCTCAACCTGACCGAGGCCGTGCTCGCCGGCGCGAAGACGCAGCTCGGCGTGATCCCGCTCGTCGAAGCCAACGGCCATCCCTACCGGCAGAACGTCGATACGACGGCGGACGGGATCGACAATCGCAACGCGTTGGCAACGCTGATCGTCTGGGTACACGACAGCCGCGGCCGCGTCGTCCAGTTCGTCGCGACCGACCGCCACCGCGACGCGCACATCTCGAACAGCCTCGCCGTCCGCGCCTTTGCGCACGGCGCGAGGAACTCGCCGCTGCACACCGAGGTCAACGGCGTGCTCGAGGTTGCCGGGCGCTACCGCGCCCAGGGACCGGCCGGGTCGAATGTCAAAGGCAAGTACTACGTGCTCGAGCTGTTCAAGTCCGTCAATGACGTCGACACCGCCGACAGCGTCGTGCGCTCCGCGTTCCTGGACGCCGCGCTGGTCGGGCTCGCCGTCGCGCTGCTGCTCGGAATCGGCCTCTCGTCGCGGCTGCTGCGCCGCCTGCGCCTGCTGCAGGATGCGAGCCGGAGCCTCGACGAGCGCGACCTCGGGACGCTCGTCGTGCCGCACGAGATGGTGACCGACGAGATCGGGGAGCTGGCGCGGGCGTTCGCCACGATGCATGCGCGACTGCGCCAGCAGGAGGACGCGCGGCGCGCGTTCGTCGCCACCGCCTCGCACGAGCTGCGCACGCCGCTGACCTCGCTCGACGGCATGCTCGAGCTGCTCGCCGACGACCTCGCCCGCGAGCCGATCGACCTCGTCGATGCGCGCGAGCGGGTCGCCCGGGCGCAGCAGCAATCGCGACGGCTCGGTGGACTGGCCTCGGACCTGCTCGACCTCAGCCGGCTCGACGCGGCGCTCGAGCTGCGCAGCGAGCCGGTCGAACTGGGCGAGACGGCGCGAGCGGTGGCGGCCGAGTTCGACGCACGCGCGCGCGAGCGCGGGGTGGCGCTCGCGCTCGACGAGCTCGCCGGCCAGGCGTGGGCTCAGGCCGACCCTGGTAGCGTCGCCCGGATCGTGCGCATCCTGCTCGACAACGCGCTGCGCGTCGCCCCACCCGGCTCGAGGATCCTGGTGCGCATCGGCGCCGACGACGCGCCGACGATCGAGGTCTCCGACGAGGGGCCGGGCGTGCACGCCGATGAGCGCGAGCTGATCTTCGAGCGCTTCCAGCGCGGACGCCGGCGCAGCGACGAGGGCGGTTTCGGGCTCGGCCTGGCGATCGGCTCGGAGCTCGCGCAGCGGATGAGAGGCGCGCTGGTGCTGGCCGACGACGGCAAGCCGGGAGCTACCTTCCGGCTCACCCTGCCCCGGGCGCAGGACTGATGCCGCTGAGCGCCTTCCTCGGGCGCGCGCGTGCCGCGCAGCGATTCGGGATCGACACCGAGTTCGTCGGCGAGGGTCGCTACCGCACGCTGCTGTGCGTGATCCAGGCCGTCGTCGCCGACGACGAGGGGCTGGAGGTCGTCGTGCTCGACGCGCTCGACGAAAAGACCGATCTTGGGCCGCTCGCGCAGCTCCTCGCCGACCCCGCGATCGAGGTCGTCGTGCACGCCGGCCGCCAGGACATCGCGCTGCTGCGCCGCTGCGCCCACACAGAGGTGACGCGCATCTTCGACACGCAGATCGCGGCCGGATTCGCCGGGCTCTCAGCCCAGGCCGGCTACGACACGCTGCTGCGCGAGGTGCTCGGCGTGCGGGTGCAGAAGACCGCCAGCTACACGCGCTGGGACCGCCGTCCGCTCGACGCCGAGCAGCTCGCCTACGCGCGCGAGGACGTGCTGCACCTGCTGGACCTCGCCGCGGAGCTGCGCCGGCGGCTCGCAACCGGCGAGCGACTCGGCTGGGCGCTGGAGGAGTGCCGCTACCTCGAGGGAGTCAGCGACGCGCGCGACGTCGAGACGGTCTTCGCCCGGCTGCCGCGAATCAACTCGCTCACCCCCGCCGCCCGGGCGATCGCCCACGAGCTCGTCGGCTGGCGCGAGCAGCTCGCGGAGCACCAGGACAGACCGGTTTCGACGGTGCTCAATGACGCGGCCCTGGTCGAGCTGGCCAAGCGCGCGCCGGCCAGCGCCGAGCAGCTCGACCAGGTGCGCGGCGTCAACCCCGGCAGCCTGCGCCGCCGCGGCTCCGAGCTGCTCGCGGCGATCGCCCGCGGCAGCACGCGCAAGCCGATCCCGGTCGAGGCGGAGCGGCGCGATCCCTCGAGCGTCCTCGACGGGCCGCAGATCGCCCTGGCCGAGGCGCTCGTGCGGGCCCGCGCGCTGGAGGCGGGCCTGGCATACGAGCTGATCGCGGCGCGCGCCGACCTCTCCGCGATCGTCTGCTGCGCCCGCGCGGGCAGCCGCGAGCCCGAGGTCCGCACCCTCACCGGCTGGCGCCGCGAGCTGGTCGGCGAAGAGCTGCTGGCGCTGCTCAGAGGCGAACGCACGATCGCCGTGAGCCCAGACGGCCACCTGTCGATCCTCGCGCAGGACACGGGCGCCACGAACCAATGAGGCCGTCGCGCCAACCGGACGAGATCCAGCCAGGAGCAGACCGGCGAAAGCCGGCAGCTCCTTCCTCAGAACGGCTTTTCACGATGACGGCACGCCCGGATTCGGCCCGGATGGTGGCGTTGGATCGTCACCCGGCACCTTGCAGGTACCGCCGGTACCTGCTGCGGCACCGTGCACCGCCCAACTTGCCCCCGGACCGCCCCGGGCCCACCCTCATCGTGAACGACGTTCTTACTGAACCTGGTTGTAGACCTTGAACAGCGGCAGATACATCGCGATCACGATGAAGCCGACCATGCCGCCGATGAAGACGATCATCACCGGCTCGATGATCGACGTGAGCGCCTTGACCGACGCCGCGACGCGCTCCTCGTAGAAGTCGGCGATCTTCGACAGCATCCAGTCGAGCTCACCGGTCGATTCGCCGACGGCCACCATGTGGCTGACCATCGTCGGGAAGACCTGGCTCTCTCTCAGCGGCTCGGAGATCGTGCCGCCGCGCTTGACGGAGTCGATCACGTCGTTCATCACGCGAGCCACGACCGCGTTGCCGGCGCTGCGACCGGTGATGTCGAGCGCCTCGAGCAGTGGCACGCCTGCTGCGGTGAGCGCGGAGAAGGTGCGCGCCCAGCGGGCGATCGAGATCTTCTGCACGATGTCGCCGATCTTGAACGGGATCTTCAGGCGCACCGCGTCCCACTGCGGGCGCCCCGTCTCGGAGCGCTTCCAGTGGCGGAAGCTGAAGCCGAGCAGCCCAGCGCCGCCGATGAAGGCGTACCAGTAGCCGGTGATCGCGTGGGAGACGTCGACGGTGATCTGGGTCATCGCCGGGAGCTGAGCACCCGACGCCGAGGTTCCGAACTGCTGGAGCACACCGGCGAACACGGGCACGATGTAGACGACCAGCACGATCATCACGACCAGTGCGACGGTGAGCACGACCGAGGGGTAGACCATCGCGGAGCGGACCTGGCGCCGCAGCGCGTCCTCCTTCTCCAGCTGGTCGGCGATCCGCACGAGCGAGTCCTCGAGCACGCCGCCGATCTCGCCGGCGCGGACCATCGCGACGAACAGCGGGCTGAACACCTTCGGGTGACGCGAGAGCGCCACGCTGAAGGCCAGGCCCGCCTCGACGTCCTTGCGCACGGAGACGATCACGGCCTTGAGCTTCTTGACCTCGGTCTGCTCCTCCAGCACGAACAGCGCGCGCAGGATCGTCATGCCCGAGGAGACCATCGTCGCGAGCTGGCGCGAGAAGATCGCCAGATCGCTGAGCGTGATCCGCTCGAACAGCGTGATGTTGATCTCGCGCGAGGAGTGCTTCTCGGCGATCTCGAGGATCACCAGGCCGCGCGCACGCAGCTGGTCCGAGACGGCCTGCTTGCTCTCGGCGTCGACCTGGCCGCGCAGCGGCGCGCCGGCGACGTCCATCGCTTTGAAGACGTAGGTGCTCACGCGACCAGCGCGACGCCGCCGAGCAGACGGCGCAGCTCATCGGGGGCGGACGAGCGCGACTGGGCGAGGTCCTGGGTGATGCGGCCCGCACGCACGAGCGTCGCGAGCGCGGAGTCCATCGACTGCATGCCCTGCGCGGCGCCGGTCTGGATCACGGACGGGATCTGGTGGATCTTGCCTTCGCGGATCAGGTTGCGTACAGCGGACGTCGGCACGAGCACCTCGCACGCGGCGCAGCGTCCGGCGCCGTCCGCGGTCGGCAGGAGCTGCTGCGTGATGACACCCTGGAGGGTCACCGACAGCTGCACCCTGATCTGCGACTGCTGCTCCGCCGGGAAGACGTCGATCACGCGGTCGATCGTCTGCGGCGCGTCCTGGGTGTGCAGCGTGGCGAACACCAGATGCCCCGTCTCGGCAGCGGTCAGCGCGGTGCTGATCGTGTCGAGGTCGCGCATCTCTCCGACCAGGATCACGTCCGGGTCCTGGCGCAGCGCGGCCTTCAGCGCCGCGGCGAAGCTGGTCGCGTCGTTGCCCAGTTCGCGCTGGTTGATCACGCAGCGCTTGTGCGCGTGGACGAACTCGATCGGGTCCTCGATCGTGATGATGTGCTCCTCGCGCGTCTGGTTGATCTCGTCGATCATCGCGGCGAGCGACGTCGACTTGCCGGAGCCGGTCGGTCCGGTCACGAGCACGAGGCCGCGCGGCCGGCGCGTCAGCTCGTGCACGATCGGCGGCAGGCCGAGCGCGTCGATCGGGACGATCTGCGAGGGAATCAGGCGGAATGCCGCCGCCACCGCGCTGCGCTGGAAGTACGCGTTGACGCGGAATCGCGCGCGGCCCGGGACGACGTAGGCGAAGTCGAGCTGGAGATCGGTCTCGAGACGACGCCTCTGCTCGGTCGTGAGGATCGAGTAGATGAACTCGCGCGTGTCCTCCGGCGTGAGCTTGGGGTAGTTGTCGAGCGCGAGCAGCCGTCCGCGCTGGCGCAGCATCGGCGGCGCGCCGGCCGTCAGGTGGAGGTCGGACGCATTGCGGTCGACGACCTCGAGCAGAATTTCTGAGTACTCGATTGACACGGGCTCTCTCAGGCTCCTATCGGCAGTAGCTCTTCAGGACTGAACCAACACAACGTCTGTGGCGAAGCCCGGCACGCGTTGGCGGATCGAAGCCTTTCCTCAATCCGCGTCGGTGCCGGCGTTGACGACGCGAGCGATCTCGGCCATCGACGTGCGGCCCTGCTTCACCCTGTCGAGGCCGTCGTCCTTCAGCCGGTGCATTCCCTGCAGAACCGCCATTTCGAGGATCTCATCGGCAGAGCGGCGCTCGAGCGCGAGCGCGCGAATCTCGGGACTGATCGTCATCACCTCGTAGATCCCCGTGCGCCCGCGGTAACCGAGCCCGCCACAGTGCTTGCAGCCGACCGGCTCGTAACCCTCGACGTCGAAGCCGGCCGCGTAGCCGTACTCCCGCAGCGTCGCCATCGGCAGGATCACCCGGCGCTTGCAGTGGGGACACAGCACGCGCACCAGTCGCTGGGCGACCACGCAGTCGAGCGCGGAGGCCACCAGGAAGGGCTCGATCCCCATCTCGATCAGGCGCGTGATCGAGGTGGCGGCGTCGTTGGTGTGCAGCGTCGAGAGCACGAGGTGCCCCGTCAGCGCAGCCTCGATCGCGATCTGCGCGGTCTCGCGGTCGCGGATCTCGCCAACCATGATCACGTCTGGGTCGGCCCGCACGATCGCCCTGAGCCCGGTCGAGAATTGAAGGCCCGCGCGGGCGTTGACCTGAATCTGTGTGATCCCGTCGATCTGGTACTCGACCGGGTCCTCGATCGTCACGATGTGCTTGTCGCGCGTGTTGACGTCCTCGAGCGCCGCATAGAGCGTCGTCGACTTGCCGGAGCCCGTCGGGCCGGTCACCAGCACGGCGCCGTGCGACTGCGTGTAGGCCCGGTGAAAGCGGGCCAGCTCAGCCTCGGCCATGCCCAGCTCGCCCAGGTCCATGACAACGGCTTCCTTGTCGAGGATGCGCATGACGACGCCCTCGCCCCGGACGGTGGGCACGGTCACGACGCGCAGATCGACGCGGTGGCCGTCGACGGTCAGGCCGACGCGGCCGTCCTGGGGCACCCGGCGCTCGGCGATGTCCAGCTCGGCCATGATCTTCATCCGCGACACCACGCCGGCGGCGAACCGCCGCGGCACCGTGGTGATGTCGCGCAGCACGCCGTCGACACGAAAGCGCACGCACAGGTCCTCGCCGTCGGGCGTGAGGTGCAGGTCGGAGGCGCCCGTTTCAACGGCCTGTGCGACGAGCTGGTGGACGAGCCGGACGACCGGGGCGTCGTCGGCGGTCTCGTGCAGCTCGACGACCGTCGCCTCCTCGCCGCCACCGGCAGCACCGTCGTCGCCGGTGTCCTGGACGACCTCGCCGACCCGCACGAGGCGCGCGACGACGTTCGAGATGTCCTCGCTGGTCGTGACCGCCACGCGGATCTGGTAGCCGGTGAGGATCGCGATGTCGTCCACCGCGTGGACGTTCGCCGGGTCCGACATCGCCACGAGCAGCGCGCGGTCGCCGACCATCGCGATCGGCAACGCGTCGTGGCGCTTGGCCACGTGGCTGGTGACGAGATGCGCGGCGGCCATGTCGACGTTGAAGACGCTCAGATCCACATAGTCCAGCCCGTGGCGCTCCGCCAGCGCGACGGCGACGCCCTCCGGGCTGAGCGCGCCGCGATCGAGCAGCACGCGATCGGCGCTCGTGCCGCTCGCCGCGGCGATCTCGATCGCCTCCAGCACCTGCTCGCGCGAGCACAGCCCGAGCTCGACGATCACCTCGGTCAGCGAACGCGGCGCGCCGCCGCGACGGCTCGGAGGCCGTACGCCATTCGCGCCGACGAGGCTCGGCGCCTGTTCGGCGACGGGCACGGCGCGCAGGTGCGCGTTGGTGTCGGCAGGCATCTCAGCCCACGTCGGCAGCTTGGCGCATCACCGTGAGCGGCGCCGGTCGGCCGGTCCAGAGCTCGAACGACAGGCCGCCCTGGGCGGCGAGAATGTCCAGTCCATCGACGAGCGCCGGGACGCCGAGCGCCCGCGCCGCACCCAACAGCGCGGTCGGGCTCCTCGAATAGGCGAAATCGACGACCTGCTCATACCTGCCGAGTACATCGGAATCCAGCGCCAGGGTGCTTAGGACTTCTTCGAGACTTCTACGTTCGTCCATACCGACGGTCGTGGCGTTGACGAGCAGCTCGGCGGGCCGTGGACGCTCGATCGCGCTGACGCCGAGCTCCGCTGCAAGCGCGCTTGCGCCCGCGGCGTGGCGGTTCCACACGGAAACCGAGGCTCCCGCCTCGCGCAGCGCCCAGGCGGCGGCGCGCGCGGTGCCGCCGGCGCCGAGCACGACGGCGCCGGCGCCGTCGACGTCGCGCCCGATCGCCGCCATCAGCCCCGGCGCGTCTGTGTTCTCCGCGGCGATCGTCCCGTCGGGCAGGAAGCTCAACGTGTTCGCCGCGCCGATCTCGCGCGCCGTGGGCGTGGCGCTGTCCGCGAGCGCGAGCGCCGCCGGCTTGTGCGGCAGGGTCACGTTCGCGCCGACGAACCCGGCGGGGCCGAGCGCGCGCACGATCTCGGCGAACAGCTCGGGCGGCGCGGGCAGCCGCTGGTAGCTCCAGCCCCGCAACCCGAGCTGCGCGAAGGCGGCCCGGTGCATCTGGGGCGAGCGGCTGTGGGCGACCGGCCAGCCAAGCACGCCCAGCCGCCCGGGCGCGCGCGCGGGCGCGTCGCTCACGGACATTTCGTCGGCGCGCGGCCCCCCGCCGCGTTGCGCGCCGCGTTGTACGCCGCCACGTCGGCCTCGAACTGCGCGTAGCTGGTCGCGAACGCCAGCTCGCCGCAGCTGTTCGGCTTGTCCACGTAGTAGAGGTAGGGGACCGCCGCCGGATGCGTCGCCGCGACCATCGACGCGAGCCCCGGGTTGCTGATCGGCGTCGGCGGCAGGCCGCGGTGCAGCCGCGTGTTGTACGGCGTGTCAAGCGCCAGCTGGGAGGCGGTCAGCGGCTTGTCGTAGTCGTTCAGCGCGTAACGCAGCGTCGCGTCGATACCGAGCGTCATGCCGGCCGCCAGGCGGTTGTAGATCACCGCGGCGACGAGCGGGCGGTCCGACGGCACCTGCGCCTCGCGCTCGATCATCGACGCGATGATCAGCACGTCGTAGCGCGTGAGGTGGGCAGCGGTGGCCCTGGCGAAGCTGAGCTGGTCGAAGTTCTGGTGGAACGCCGCGACCTGCTGCGCGACCAGGTGCGCCACGTTCTCGTGCGCGAAGCTGAAGTAGGTCGCGGGAAAGAGGAAGCCCTCGAGCGTGTGCACGCTGGCGGGGGCGCCGTAATCGCGCGGGTCCAGTCCCGCGTTCGCCGGACGCGAGGCGATCAGGTAGCTCCCACCCAGGCGGTCGGCGGCGGCGATCGCGGCGATCTGCCGCCGTGTCAGGCCCTCCGGGATCCGCACCTCGAGCTGCGTGACGGCAGGGGCGGTGGTCAGGACGGACAGGGCCGCGGCGTAGCTCATGCCGTGGCGGAGCGTCACGACGCCGTGCCGAAGCTTCGGGCCGTCGCCGTCGAGCCTCGCGCGCAGGCTGAAGAAGAACGACGAGGAGACCACCCCGCGCGCGGCGAGCTCGTCGCCGATCTGGCTCGCATTCGCGCCGGCCGGGATGACGACGGTGACGACGCCCGTCCCCGGTCCGGCGAAGGGCTGGAACAGCTCGATTGCGAACCACGCGGCGAACGCCACGACAACGAGGGCGAGCAGCAGCGTCACGCGACGGCGCCGGTAGCGCGCCGGGGGGTGCCGGCGGCGCGCCGTCGGGCGTCGCGCCCTGGCTGAGTCGCCGCCGTGGCCCGCGCCGCCGCCGCGCGGGCCGCCCGAGTCGCGCGGGCCGCCCGGGCCGCCCGGGTCGCCGGGGACGCCCGGGCCGCTCGGGTCGCCGGCGCGCAGCTCGACGACGTCGTCCGGTTCGTCACTCATCGCGCGGGAGCGATGGAAGGGGAGCGTCGCCGTGACGGCGCGCCAGCCAGTCCTCGAGCAGGTGCGCAGCGGCACGCGAGTCCTCGCTCGCGCGCGCGGGCGGGTCGCGCTGCGCGAGCCGCGTCGTTAGGCGCTCGTCGTGCAGCACCACCGGAACGTCCGCGCCGAGTCGCCCGGCGAGCCGTTCGGCGAAGGCCCGCGCCTCGGCCGTCTGGGATGTCTCACCCCCACTCAGCGAGAGCGGCAGGCCGACCACGACGGCCGCCACGCCGCGCTCCGCGACGAGCGCCGCCAGCGCTCCGATCCCCGCCCGCGTGCCGGCGCGCAGCACCGGCTCAACCGGCGTCACGACCGTCTCGGTCGGATCGCAGACCGCGACGCCGGTGCGCGCGCTGCCGTAGTCGAGCGCGAGGACACGCAAGCGGCGGTCACCGCCCGAGGGCGTCGGCGATCGCCGCGCGGGCCGCGTCCAGCGCCGCCTCCACGTTCTCGACCCGCCCGCCGCCGGCCTGTGCGAGCGTGTCGCGCCCGCCGCCGCCACCACCGAGCGGCGCCGCCGCGATCTTCGCGATCTCGCCGGCGCGCACGCCGCGCGCCACGATCGCCGGCGCGACGCTGACGACGACGTTGGCACGCTCGTCGGCGACGCTCACCAGGACGATCACACCGTCGGCGCCGAGCCTGCCGCGGACGCGGTCGACGACGTCGGGGAGCGTCCTGGCATCGGCCAACGCAACCGTGGCGAGGACCGCCGGCACGTCGCCGATCAGCTCGGCGGACCCGGCCAGCGCGCCGGCGTCGACCGCGTCGTCGGGTGCGGCGGTCCGTGCCGCCTTCTCCAGCGCGCGCCGCTCCGCCTCGCGCGCCGCCACCACGCCGGGCGCCTCGTCCGGCGTCGTCCGCAACACGCCTGCGATCTGCTCGAGCGCGTCGCCGCGGCTGCGCAGCGCCGCGATCGCCGCCGGCCCGCTGAGTGCCTCAATCCGGCGCACATTGGCGGCGCTGGAGGTCTCGCCGAGCAGGCGCACGACACCGATCTCCGCGGTCGAGCGCACGTGCGTTCCGCCGCACAGCTCGCGCGAGAACTCGCCGTCGCCGATCTCGACCATGCGCACGACCTCGCCGTACTTCTCGTCGAAGAGCGCCATCGCCCCCAATGCCCGCGCCTCCTGGAGCGTCGTGGTGATCGGGCGCACCGGGTGGTTCTCGACGATCCACGCGTTGATCTGGTCCTCGACGTCACGCAACTCCGCCGCCGACATCGCCTGCCCGTGGTTGAAGTCGAAGCGCAGCTTGTCCGGGCCGACGTAGGAGCCGGCCTGGCGCACATGGCTGCCGAGCCGTGCGCGCAGTGCCGCATGCAGCAGATGCGTCGCCGTGTGGTTGCACTCGGTTGCGTGCCGGGTCAGACGGTCGACCCGCGCGTGGACGCGCTCCCCCTCGTGCAGATCCCCCTCGTCCAGCACCGCGTAGATCGCCTGGTCGTCGCCGAGGCGTACGACCTCGGCCACGCGCGCGCGGCAGTCGCCTTCCGCACACTCGATCACGCCCACGTCGGAGATCTGGCCGCCACCGGCGGCGTAGAACGGGGAGTCCGCGAGCTTCACCAGCACGCGGCCGTCGCTGCGCTCGAGCGCTCCGACCGTCGTCGCCTGCTCGGTCGTCTCGTAGCCGACGAAGCGCGTCGTGAAGCCCGCCGCGCCGGCGAAGGCGCTCGCCCGCTCGCGTCCCGCGAGCGTCTGCTCGCCGCCCCCCTCACCGATCCGGCTGCGCTCGCGCTGCTCTGACATCAGCGCGTCGAACCCGGGCAGATCGACGCTCAGCCCGTCCTGCGCGACGAGTTCACGAGTCAGCTCGATCGGGAAGCCGAAGGTGTCGTGCAGGCGGAAGGCGTCCTCGCCGTTCACGACATCGTCGCCCTCGCGCGCACGCTCGATCAGCTCGCGCAGCACCACGAGACCCTGCTCGAGGGTGTGCCCGAAGTGCTCCTCCTCCGAGGCGAGCCAGACGTCGATCTGCTCGCGGTGCTCGTTCAGCTCGGGGTAGGCACCGCCCATCAACTCACGCACCAGTTCGCCGTAGCGCACGAGGAACCCCGGCTCGAAGCCGAGCGAGCGCCCGTGCAGCACGGCGCGGCGCATCACACGGCGCAGGACATAGCCGCGCTCGTTGTTCGAGGGCACGACGCCGTCGGCGACCAGGAAGGTCATCCCCCGCGCGTGGTCCGCGAGCACCCGCAGGCTGCGATCGGCCGTCTCGTCGCTGCCATAGCTTCGCCCGGAAAGGCTCTCGCCCAGCTCGATCAGCGGCCTGAACTGGTCCGTCTCGAACACCGACGGGACGTCCTGGAGGATCGCCGCCATCCGGTTCAGCCCGAGCCCCGTGTCGATGTTGCGCGCCGGCAGCGGCGTCAGCGTGTCCGGCGGCTGCTGGTCGTACTGCATGAAGACGAGGTTCCAGTATTCGAGGAAGCGAGCGTTCTCGCCGCCGGGAAGGTCATCGGCGCTGCCGAACGCAAGCCCGCGATCGAGGTAGAGCTCCGAGCAGGGACCGCACGGCCCGGTCGGCCCGGCCTGCCAGAAGTTCTCGCTGCGCGGGCAGGCGACGATCCGCTCGCGCGGGACCCCGACGGCCAGCCAGGCCTCGATCGCCTCCTCATCCGGGCCCAGCCCGAGCGCCTCGTCGCCCTCGAAGACCGTGATCCAGATGTCCTCGGCGGCAAAGCCGTAGCCGTCGCGTGAGAGCTCCCATGCGAACTCGACCGCCTCGGTCTTGAAGTAGTCGCCGAGCGAGAAGTTGCCGAGCATCTCGAAGAACGTCAGATGGCGGGCTGTCGTGCCGACGACATCGAGGTCGACCGTCCGGAAGACCTTCTGGCAACTCGTCAAACGGGTCGCCGGCGGGCGTTCCTGGCCGAGGAAGTAGGGTTTGAGCGGGTGCATCCCGGCCACCGTAAAGAGCGCCGAGGGGTCGTTCGAGGCGGGCACAAGCGATGCGCTCGGCACGCGCAGATGTCCGCGCTCGGCGAAGAACGCCAGGAAGCGCTCGCGAATCTCGTCCGACGTCATGGACCCGAGATTACCGAGGCCGCGGCTGTTCGCCCCGGTCGCCGGAGGCGCTTCGGGTGCTCCGCACCGCCGCTCGCGCGATCGTCGCGTGACCGACGATCAGCTCGCCATCCATCAGGCACGCGAGCTGCCCGGGCGCGACGCCGTAGGCCGGCGCCGCCAGCGCGAGCTCGAGTCCGCCGCCGTCGGTGTGCCGCGGTGTGCAGGGCAGCGGGAGCTGGCGGTAGCGTAGCCGCACGCGATCGAAGTCCGTCCGGTGCAGAACGGCGTCGCGGAGCGTCACCGTGTGGGTCGCGAGTTGCGCTCGGGTGCCGACCGTCACGCTGGCCGCATCTGCATCCGTCGCCAGCACGTACAGGGGCGTGCCGCCGCCGATGCCGAGACCGCGACGCTGCCCCACGGTGAAGCCGTGGACGCCGCGATGGGAGCCGATCCGGCGGCCATCGGCGTCGACGATCGCCCCGGGGCGCTCACCGAGTGCGCCGTGGCGGGCGAGGAAGGCCCCGCGGCGCGTTCCGGCGAGGAAGCACAGATCCTGTGAGTCGGGCTTCTCGGCGACCGCCAGCCCCACCCGGCGCGCGAGCGCCCGCACCTGCGGCTTGCGAAGCTCACCGAGCGGAAAGCGAATGCGCCGCAGCGCCGCCGGATCCAGCGCGGCGAGCATGTAGCTCTGATCCTTGTCCGTGTCGGCCGCGACGCGCAGCAGTCCGCCGCCGGTGCGCGCGTAGTGGCCGGTCACCAGCGCCTCGGCGCCGAGCCGCCCGGCGAGCTCGAGCATCGCGTCGAGCCGCACCTCGCCGTTGCAGCGAACGCACGGGTTCGGCGTCGCGCCCGCGGCGTGCTGCGCGAGCCACGGCTCGACGACGCCGGCACGGAACTCCGCGCGCAGGTCGAGCGAGAGGTGCGGCAGGCCGAGCCGATGGGCCAGCGCACGCGCGCCGCGAACCGCCTGCGGCGAGCAGCAGCTGCGTTCGCCGTCGTTCTCGGAGTCGGTCCACAGCTCGAGCGTGACGGCCACGGCACGCGAGCCGGCGAGCACCGCCGCCACGGCGCTGTCAACACCGCCGCTCATCGCCACGAGCAGCCGCCCGGGCGCCGGCGCGAGCGCGGCCTGGGCGCGGGCCGCGGCGCCAAGCGCGCGGTGCAGCGCGTCCGCCGCCAGTTCGGCCGCGTGCCGTTTCGGCGGCGACAGACCGCCCAGCTCGCGCGCGATCTGATCGGCTCCGACACGCGCCGCGTCCAGCAGCGGCCGGCCCTCCACCAGCGCCACGGCGGCGCTCGCGGCGCCGATCGCGCTGCCGCAGCCACGAGCATCGAACGCGGCGGCCGCGACGGTGTCGCGCTCGAGCGCCACCGAGATGCGCACCAGATCGCCGCACGTCGCGCCGCCGGCCGCTCCGGTGTAGCCTCCCTCGGGCAGCGAGCCGCGTCCGTGCGGGCGCTCCAGGTGCTCGCGCAGGGCCATTTCTAACGAGTATGGCGACGTTTTCCCCCTTGCGTCGCCGTCGCGGAGCCGTATCTTGAATTGATGTGGCTTAGACCGAGCAAACGGGCCAACCGCGTTCTGCGCGATTTTCGGCGTGCCGCGCTCGCGGCGTCGCTGGCGCTGATCGGCCTCGCCGTCAGCGCCGGCGCCAGTGACGCGCCGTCCAGCGTCGTCGTCGGCGCGCGGCCGCCGGCGCTCGCCGATGCTGCGGCGATCGGCGCCGTCGCGCCGAGGACCCGCCTCGCGCTGACCGTTGTGCTGAAGTCGCGCGACCCCGCGGGTCTCGCGGCGCTCGTGTCGGCGGTGACGACCCCGGGCTCGACGAGCTACCACCACTACCTGACCGTCGGCGAGTTCGCCGCGCGCTTCGGCGCCGACCCCGCCGGCGTCGCGACCCTCCGAAGCACGCTGCGCGCCGAGGGTCTGCAGCCAGGGACGCTGGCCGCGAATGGGCTCTCGATCCCCGTTTCGGCAACCGTGTCACAGGCCTCACGCGCGTTCGACGTCGATCTGCGCAGCTACCGGACGCACTCAGGCGTTCGCCTCTACGCCAACACCGCGGCGCCGCGCATGCCGGCGGTGCTCGGGAAGGTCGTGCAGAACGTGCTGGGCCTGGACAACGTGCCGCAAGCACAGCCGCAGGGCCTCGTGCGCCCACTGCTGAAGCCGGCACCGAGACGGGCGGGGAAGCCGCGCGCGCGCGCCGCGGCGGATCAATCGTTCCCGAACGGCGCCGGCCCGGCACCCTGCCAGGGCGCCAGCGGCTTCGAGGCTCTCCACTCGAACGTCTACACGATCGACCAGATCGGCAAGGCGTACGGCATGGACGACCTCTACGCCGACGGCGATTTCGGCCAGGGCGTGACCGTCGCACTGCTCGAGCTCGACAGCTACGCGAGCTCGGCCGATGAGGCGACCGACCTCGCCACATTCCAGCAGTGCTACGGCACAAATGCCCAGATCACGATCGAGCCGCTGGTCGACGGCGGCGGCAGCAAGATCTCGACCGCCGAGTCGGCGGTCGACCTGCAGGACCTGATCGGGCTCGCGCCGGAGGCCAACGTCGACCTCTACCAGGGACCCGACACGCTGATGGGGCGCTACGACACCCTGGCCAGGATCGTCGCGGCCGACAACGCTCAGGTGATCAGCGACTCGTGGGGCGAGTGCGAGCAGGAGGACATCTCCGCTGCGCAGAGCGAGAAGACACTGCTCGAGGAGGCGGCGGCGCAGGGCGAGAGCTTCATCGCATCGACGGGAGACCGGGGCGCGGAGTCCTGCGCCAGCGAGTGGAACAACAACCTCAACAACATCGCGCAACAGGGTGACCCCAACGCGCCCCTGCTGGCCGTTGACGATCCGGCAAGCCAGCCGCTCGCCACAGCCGTCGGCGGAACGAACCTCAACGCGATCGGGCCACCGCCGAGCGAGACCTCCTGGAACCGCATCTACTGGGGCGCGAGCGGCGGCGGCATCTCGACGCTCTGGGCGATGCCGTCCTACCAGATCGACGCGGGGGTCCCGGGGGTGCTCAACAGCTACTCCAGCGGGGCACCGTGCGGCCAGACCTCGCGGTACTGCCGTGAGGTGCCCGACGTGGCCGCGAACGGCTCGACCGAGACCGGCTACGTGACGTACTTCCAGGGCGCGTGGACCGCCTTTGGCGGAACCAGCTCGTCTGCACCGGTCTGGGCGGCGGTGGCGGCGCTCGCCGACTCCCCGCTCGCGGGCGACAGCGCGGTCAGCGGCTGCACGGCCGGGCCACCGCTCGGCTTCCTGAACCCTCTGCTCTACGAGATCGCCGCCGGCGACGAGCACGCCGACGCGTTCAACGACGTCACGGTCGGCGACAACAGCGGCTACTTCAACGGCACCGTCCCCTACGGCGCCTACCCCGCCACCCCCGGCTACGACATGGTGACCGGACTGGGCACGCCGATCGCCGACAACGGATCCTCGACCGGGCTCGTGCCGCAACTGTGCGCCGCCAGCGCGACGCCGATCGGTGCGCAGCCGGTGGTCACCGGGCTGCAGGGCGGCGAGGCGCGACCGGGATCGACGGTCACGGTCGACGGCAGCGGCTTCACGCCTTACACCGCCGTCTGGTTCGGCGGTGAAGTCGCCTCGTCGGTAACCGACCTCAGCTCCACGCAACTGGTCGCGACGGTCCCCGCGGGTTCCGGATCGGTCGACGTGCGGGTCACGGGCCTCGCGGGGGCGAGCCCGCCCAACCCCGGTGACGTCTTCGCCTACGCGCCAACCGAGGCGATCGGCTCCCCGCAATCCGGCGCGACCTACACCGAGGGCGAACGCGTGATCGCCTCATACGCCTGCGCCGCCTCCGTCTCGGGCGCGAACGGCTGCACCGCGCCGGTCGCCAACGGTGCGGCGATCAACACCTCCACGGTCGGTGTGCACCAGTTCGCCGTCACCAGCACCGACGCGAACGGCTTCGCCACTACGACGATCGCCACCTACAGCGTCATCGCTCCGCCGACGATTGCGATCGGCGCTCCCGCCGCCGGTGGCGTCTATGCGCGGGGACAGTCGCTGACGGCCGCCTTCAGCTGCGCGGCGAGCGCGCCGGCGACGCTCGCCAGCTGCACGGGACCGGACGCCGCGGGCACCTCGATCGCCACCACCGCTCCCGGCCCGCACAGCTTCACGGTCATCGCCACCGACAGCAACGGCGTCAGCTCGGCGCTCACCGCCAGTTACACGATCGTTGCGGTGCGCCCGACGATCAGCGGCCTGAACGAGACGGCGGCGAGATGGCTCGAGCGCAAGGCCCGTCGCTCGCGCCTGCCGCTGGGCACCACCTTCTCCTTCTCGCTCGACCAGGCCGCGCAGGTCGAACTCAGCTTCGCCCGCCTGACCGGCGGGCGCAAGGCCGGTGGACGCTGCGTATCGCCGGCGCTGGCCGCACCCAGGGCGCAGCGCTGCACGCGCAGTCTCTCCGCCGGCACGCTGACGATCCGGGCGCAGGCCGGCGGCAACGCGCTGGCCTTCGGTGGCAAGACGTCGCTCGGCCGGCTCCCCGCCGGGACCTACGCCGTGGAGCTGAGCGCGACCGGCCTCACCGGCCATCCGTCGGCGCCGGTGTCACTTCGCTTCACGATCGTCCCGCCGGGTAGCTGACGGACACGGCATGCGCGGCCGGGCGTTGTGCCCCGCGCCGCGCGGCATGGCGGCGACACAGGGATCGACACCAGTTCGACCCCGCGACCCACTACTCTGTTGCGCACGGCGATGCCTGACGGCGTTCTCCACCTCTCCTCGCTCGCGGGGAGCCCGCTGCTCGACTCGTCCGGTGAGCGGCTTGGCCGCGTGGACGACCTCGTGGCGCGACTCGACCTCGCGGACCCGCTGCCGCCGGTGATCGGGCTTCGCGCCGCGATCGGCGGCCGCCTGCTGTTCGTCCCCGCGAACGCCATTGCGCGCCTGGAGCCGGGCGGCGCCCACACCTCGACGACGAAACTGAACCTGGCCCAGTTCGAACGGCGGCCCGGCGAGATCCTGCTGCGCTCGGACGTGCTCGGACGCAGCCTGATCAACGTCAACACCGCGCGGCTCGTGCGCGCCGGTGAGGTCGAGCTGACACACCAGGAAGGCGCCTGGCGGGTCGCGGGCATCGACCCCAGCCTTGGCGCGCGCGTGCGGCGGCTGCTGCCGCATCGTCTGCGCGAAGATCAGGACGCCCATCCGGCGTTCGTCCCGTGGCCGCAGCTCGAACCGTTCGTCGGGCACGTGCCGACGTCGCGCCTGCGGCTGGCCCACCGGCGGATCGCGTCGCTGCATCCGGCGCAGATCGCCGATCTGGTCGAGGCCGCGAGCCACGAGGAGGGGGAGGAGATCCTGGAGGCTGTCGGGCAGGACAAGGAGCTCGAGGCCGATGTCTTCGAGGAGCTCGATGACGAGCACCAGCTCGAGTTCCTCGATCAGCGCTCGGACCGCGAGGTCGCGGCGGTGCTCGCGCGAATGGCGAGCGACGACGCCGCCGATCTGCTGCTCGAAATCAAGCAGGAGCGACGGCTACCGGTGCTGGACCTGATGCCGCTTGCCAAGCAACGCAAGATCAAGGGTCTGCTCGGTTACAACCCGTCGACCGCGGGCGGCGTGATGAGCCCGGACTTCGTCGCGGTGCCTCGCGACGCCACGGTCGCGACGGCGATCGCCGCCGCCCGTGCGCACGACGTCGCCGCGGACAGCCTGCACGCGATCCTGCTGACAGACGCCGGCGGCGTGCTCAGCGGACTTGTCACCACCGGCCAGCTGATCCACGCCTCACCGGACCAGGCGCTCGACGCGCTCGCCGACGCGAGCGCCCCCTCGGTCGGCGCCGAGGCCGAGATCCCGGAGGTCGCGAGGTTGATGACCGACTACAACCTGATCACCCTTCCGGTCGTCGATGCCGACGCCCGGCCGATCGGCGTCGTCTCGGTCGACGACATCCTCGAGCTGACCCTGCCCGAGCAATGGCGGCGCCGCTACGGGCTCGCTCGCGAGTAGACTCTTGCTGCCCGGATCGGGCACTTGACAGGACCTTCACACCGTGGACGACCCCAGCAGATACGAAGACGGCGAACCCCCGCGAAGTAGCGGTCGCGTGGCGCTGCGCTGCGGCGTCCCCACCTGGAGTCAGCACCTGACATCCGGCTGAGGGACCTCCACGGCGCCCGCCCCGCGACCCACGGAGCGGACCCGGAAAGGAGGTGAGCAGGATGACGGCAACGCCCGAGCGCGAGCGCGCCGTGCTCGACAGCGCCCATGTCGGCGATATCCAGGGCGCCTTCGGGACGATCGGCCAGCACGACACCGGGGTGCGGCGCAGCTGGCGCGCGCGGGCGCTGGCGCTGTTGGCGATCGTCGGCCCGGGCCTGATCGTGATGGTCGGCGACAACGACGCGGGCGGCGTCGCCACCTACTCCCAGGCCGGCCAGAACTACGGCACGAGCCTGCTGTGGGTGCTGCTGCTGCTGATCCCGGTGCTGATCGTCAACCAGGAGATGGTCGTCCGCCTCGGCGCCGTGACAGGCGTCGGGCACGCACGCCTGATCAACGAGCGGTTCGGGCGCTTCTGGGGCTGGTTCTCGGTCGGCGACCTGTTCCTGCTGAACTTCCTGACGATCGTCACCGAGTTCATCGGCGTCAGCCTCGCGCTTTCCTACTTCGGGATCTCCGCCTTCGTGTCCGTGCCGATCGCCGCCGTACTGCTCGTCGCGATCACCGCCAGCGGCAGCTTCCGCCGCTGGGAACGCGTGATGTTCGTGTTCGTGTTCGCCAACCTCCTGGCGATCCCGCTGTTCTTCATGGCGCATCCGAAGATCGGCCCGGTCGCGCATGACTTCTTCGTCCCCTCGATCGCCGGCGGCGCCAACTCGACCTCGGTCCTGCTGATCATCGCGATCGTCGGCACGACCGTCGCTCCGTGGCAGCTGTTCTTTCAGCAATCCAACGTGATCGACAAGCGGATCACTCCGCGCTGGATCAACTACGAGCGCCTCGACACGTGGATCGGCGCGGTCGTCGTGGTGATCGGCGCCGGCGCGCTGATCGCGGTCTCGGCGTTCGCGTTCAAGGGCACCCCGCTATACGGCCACTTCACGAACGCGCTCGGCACCGCGAACGGGCTCAAGCTCGAGCTGGGATCGGTTGGCGGAGCGTTCTTTGCGCTCGTCCTGTTGAACGCCTCGCTGATCGGCGCCGCCGCGCTGACGCTCTCGACGAGCTACGCCTTCGGCGACATGTTCGGCACGAAGAGCTCGCTGCACCGCAGCTTCTCGGATGCCAAGTCCTTCTACCTGATCTTCGCCGGCCTGATCGCGGGCGCCGCCGCGATCGTGCTGATCCCGGGGGCCCCGCTCGGCGTGATCACGACCTCGGTTCAGGCGCTGGCCGGTGTGCTGCTCCCGAGCGCGACGGTGTTCCTGCTGCTGTTGTGCAACGACCGCGCGGTGCTCGGACCGTGGCGCAACCCGACCTGGCTGAACATCCTGGCGACCGTGATCGTCGCGGTGCTCGTCCTGCTCTCGCTGATCCTGATGGCGACCACCGTCTTTCCCAGGGTGAATGTCACGCAGTTCGCGCTGGTCGGTGGAGGGGCGTTCGCGGCGGCGCTGCTGGCGTTCGGCGCCTGGACACTCCGCAGCGGCCGCGGCGGCGGCGAGGTGACGGTGATCGACGAGGGCCCAACCGTCCCGAAGGCGCAGTGGACGATGCCGCAACTGACGTTCCTCGAACCCGCCGTCTGGTCATCCGGCCGCAAGGCCGCGATGCTGGGGCTGCGCGGCTACCTCGTCGTCTCGGTGGTGCTGCTGGTGGTCAAGGCGGTGCAGCTCGGCAGCGGCTGAGGAGCGGCCGCCCGGCGCACCCGGCCCGCGCGCCGCGCGCCGCCTCCCGGCACGCCCGCGCGGCCCGCTACGCCGGCCGCAGACCCAGCTCGCGCAGCGTGTGTGCGTCGACCGGCGCCGGCGCGCCGGTCAGCGGATCGGATCCGCTCGCGGTCTTGGGGAACGCGATCACATCGCGGATCGACTCGCGACCCGCGATCATCGCAACGATCCGGTCGATCCCCAGGGCGATGCCGCCGTGTGGCGGCGCGCCGTAGCGCAGCGCGTCGAGCAGGAAGCCGAAGCGCGCCTGCGCCTCCGCGTCGCTGAGGCCGATCGCCTCGAACACGCGCTGCTGGATCTCGGGCGTGTGCGTTCGAATCGAGCCGCCACCCAGCTCGGCGCCGTCGACGACCAGGTCGTACGCGCGCGAGCGCAGCAGGCCGGGCTGCGCGAAGTCGAGCTCGGTCGAGCCCTCGGCCGGCGCCGGCGCGGTGAAGGGGTGATGCATCGCGCTCCAGCGCCCCGCCTCCTCGTCGTACTCGAACATCGGGAACTGCACGACCCACAGCACGTCGTGGCGAGCGCCGTCGATCAGGCCGAAGCGTTCCGCCAGATCCAGCCGCAGCGCGCCGAGCGCCTGCGCGGCGACCGCGGCGCGGTCGGCGACGAACAGCAACAGGTCCCCGTCACTCGCTCCCAGCTCTGCGTTGACAGCGCCGATCTGATCGGCGCTGAAGAACTTCGCGAGGTTGCCGCGCCAGCCGCCGTCGCCGACGGCGATCGGGGCGACCGCCCTGGCGCCGTAGCGCTGTACGAACTCGCTCAGGCCGTCCTGCTCGGCGCGCGAGAGCTCGCGTGCCCCGGCGTTGATGGCGCGCACCACCCCCCCGCTCTCGAGCACGCCGGCGAAGACCTTGAACTCGCAGCCTCGCACGAGCTCCGAGACGTCGTGCAGCTCGAGACCGAATCGCGTGTCGGGACGGTCCGAGCCGAAGCGGCCGATCGCCTCGGCGTAACACATCCGCGGCCACGGCGGCGGGGCGAGCGTGAACCCGCCGGCCTCGAAGACGGCGCTCATCACCTCCTCGGTGATGCGCAGCACGTCCTCCTCGTTGACGAACGACATCTCGATGTCGAGCTGCGTGAACTCGAGCTGGCGATCGGCGCGCTGGTCCTCGTCGCGGAAGCAGCGGGCGATCTGGTAGTAGCGCTCGAGGCCGCCCATCATCAGCAGCTGCTTGAAGATCTGCGGCGACTGCGGCAGCGCGTAGAAGGAGCCGCGCTGGAGCCGCGAGGGCACGAGGAAGTCCCGCGCGCCCTCCGGCGTCGCGGCCGTCAGGATCGGCGTCTCGACCTCGAGGAAGTCGTGGCGCTCCAGCACCTCGCGCATCGTGTGCGCCACCCGGTGGCGCAGGACCATCGCGTCACGCATCGGCTCGCGGCGCAGATCCAGCGAGCGGTGGCGCAGACGCAGCGTCTCATCCACGCCGACGTCCTCGTCGAGCGGGAAGGGCGGCGTCGGCGAGGTCGCGAGCACATCCAGTTCGCGAACGGCCAGCTCGATCTCGCCGGTCGCGAGCGACGGGTTGACCGTCCCCGCGCCGCGCAGCACGATCTCGCCGGCGACGCTGAGCACAGCCTCGCTGCGCAGGTCGTGCGCGGCGGCATGGGCGGCCGGGGCGCTGTCTGGATGAAAGACGAGCTGCAGCAGGCCCGAGCGGTCGCGCAGGTCGATGAAGATCAGTCCGCCATGGTCGCGGCGGCGGTGGACCCAGCCGGCCACGCGGACGTCGCTGCCGGCGTCGCCGGCGCGCAGCTCGCCGCACCAGTGATCGCGGTACTCGTTGGGCGCCGGCTGATGCATCACGAGCGCACCACATGATCGACGAGGTCACGGCCATCGACGGTCTCCTCAGTGCCTGCCAGCAGGTCGCGCAGCCGCACCGACCCGCCCTCGACGTGCGCGAAGAAGCGCGCGCCGAGACGGTCAGCCTGTTTGAGCTGGCCCTTCAGCGACCGGCCGCCGAGCTCCATCTGGACCGCCAGCCCAGCCTCGCGGAGCGCCGTCAGCGCCGCGAAGGCATCGGCGCGGCCGGCCTCGAAGGCGACGTAGACATCGACCGCCGCCACGGTCACCGGATGTTCGCCGGAGGCCAGCATGATCCGCTCGATCCCGGCCGCCCAGCCGATGCCCGGCGTCGGCGGCCCGCCGAGCTGCTCGACGAGGCCGTCGTAGCGGCCGCCCCCGGCCACTCCGGACTGTGCACCGAGGGCGTCGCTGGTGAACTCGAACAGCGTGCGCGTGTAGTAGTCGAGGCCGCGCACGAGCGTCGGGTCGATCTCGTGCGCCACGCCGGCGCGCGTCAGGAGCTCGCGCACCGCCGCGAAGTGCTCGGCGTCCTCGCGCTCCAGGCGGTCGAGCAGCCGCGGCGCTCCCGCCATCACCTCGCGGGTGCCCGGATCGTCGGAGTCGAACGCGCGCAGCGGGTTCTGGTCGATGCGTTCGCGCACCGCCGGGGCGAGGCGCGGCGCGTTGGCGCGCAGGTAGGTTCCGAGGTCCTCGGAGTAGGCGGCGCGTGTCGCGGGGCTGCCCAGGCTGGAGATCCGCAGCCGCACCCCGGTCACGCCAAGCGTGGCGAGGATCGTCGCGAGCAGCACGATCGTCTCGGCGTCGACCGCCGGGTCCTCGGAGCCCAGCGCCTCGAGTCCGAGCTGCCAGAACTGCCGGTAGCGACCGGCCTGCGGGCGTTCGGCACGAAAGAAGCTCGAGAGGTAGTAGAGGCGGACGGGCGCCGGGAGCTTGTGCATGCCGTGTTGAACATAGGCCCGGCAGACCGGCGCGGTGCCCTCCGGGCGCAGCGTGAGCGAGCGCCCGCTGCCGTCGTCGAAGCTGTACATCTCCTTGCGCACGATGTCGGTCGCTTCGCCGACGCCGCGCGTGAACAGCTCGGTCGCCTCAAAGCTGGGGGTCTCGATACGGCCGTAGCCGGCCCGCTCGAGCAGCTCACTCGCCGTGCGCTCCACGCCGGCGCGCACACTCGCCTGCTCGGGCAGGATGTCGAACGTCCCACGCGGGGCTGTGAGCTTGCTCACCGCGCGGCGAGCTCGGTCAGGAACGGGTTGCTGCGGCGCTCCTCCTCGAGCGAGGTCTGCGGGCCGTGGCCCGGTAGCACGAGCGTCTGCTGCGGGTAGCCGTCGAACAGGGTCGCGATCGAGTCAAGCAGCGCCTCCCAGTCGCCACCCGGCAGATCGACCCTTCCGACCGAGCCGCGGAAGAGGACGTCGCCGACCACGAGCGTCTCGTGTTCGGGCAGCGCGTAGGTGAGGTGGCCGGGGCTGTGGCCCGGCGTGAAGATGACGTCGATCGCCAGGCCCGCCAGCTCGAGATGTTCGCCGCCGCCGAGCAGCTCGTCAGCGTCGTAACTTTCGAACCCGCTCAGGCCCAGCCAGCCGACCGAGCCGTCGATGTCGGCGAGGATCTCGCGCTCGAGCGCCGGGCAGTAGACCGGCGCGCCCGTGGCGCGCGCGAGCGCGGCAACGGCGCCGACGTGGTCGACATGCGTGTGCGTGAGCAGGATCGCCTCGACCGACACACCGAGCAGCCCGAGCTGCTCGATCAGGCGCTCGGCCTCGTCTCCCGGGTCGACCATCACGGCTTCGGCAGCACCCGCCCGCCGCACCAGGTAGCAGTTCTCGCGGAACGGTCCGACGGTGAGCGTGACGACGTCCAGCGAGCCCATCAGCGCGCGGCCTTCCTGCGCTGCTGGCGGCGGTACATGAAGTGGTCGGTGTAGTAGATGATCGGCATGTAGAGCGCCAGCACCACCGGGACGATCAGCAGGTTCTTGGTCGGCGTCGTGTGCTTCAGCAGCAGGGTCGAGACCGCGTAGACGACGGCGGCCGCGATCGCCGCCCGCCACAGCGAACCCTTCCAGGTCGGCGGCGAGTCGTAGCGGTTCTTGCGCGGCTCGCGGGCGCCGCGGGCGCGGCCGCCCGAGCTGCCCTTCTCGGCTGCGCTCGGCTTGCGCCCGGTGCGCCCGCGCGACTCGATCATCCCGGCTGCGTTGCCGCGGTGCTTGGTCTTTCGGGGGCGGGGGGCGCGGGGCATCTGTTGGCTATCAATCTAGATGGTTCTCGATGATCTGGCGGGCGGGGTCGAAGCCGCGGAGCTCGAGCTCGGCCGGGAATCCCGCCAGCGCGGCGCGTGGCGTGAGCCCCACGATTTCCGCGGCTGCGATGTCGGCGTGGCGCGACACGGCGTCCACGATCGCCGCCAGCGGCAGCGCGAGCGGATCCTCCACGTTCATCGAGACCTGCGCGGTGCGCTGGCGCGACACCAGCTCGATCGCGATCGCGCGCAGCCCCGGCAGGCCCTCGCGCCCGCCCTCGCGGATGCTCTCCGCGATCTCGCGGGCCGTGCCGAGGTGGGCGGGCGCCGCGAGCTCGAGGTTGAACGCCACAAGCGGCGGTCGCGCGCAGACCAGCACCGCGCCCGCGCTCGGGTGCAGGCGGCGCGGGCCGTAGTCGGGCGTCAGCTCCTCGTCGGCGATGCGGGCCGCCAGGTTCGCGATCCCGCCGCGACGCAGCTCGGCGCGCGTGCGACCGCCGGCGAGTGCCCCGTAGAGGAACACGGGCAGGCGCAGCTCGCCGCCCAGCCGATCGGCCGTCAGCAGCGCCTCCGCGCACGCCGCCCCGCGTTCCGCGTCGCTCACGTGAACGAGCGGCACGACGTCGATCGCGCCGATGTGCGGATGCTGGCCACGCGGAGCGCGAAGATCGATCCTCGCCACCGCCTCCTGCGCCCCGGCCACCAGCCCCTGCGAGAGCGTTCCGGGCGCTCCCGCGAGCGAGTAGACCGCGCGATGGTGGTCGGCGTCCGCGTGGCGGTCGAGCACGCGCGCACCGCTCGCGAAGGCGTCGGCGATCGCGTCGAGCACCTCGGGATCGCGGCCCTCGGAGACGTTCGGCACGGCGAGCAGGACGACCACGAGCGAGACGATACGCACACGCCGTCCGCCGGCGCCCGGATCGCGCGGCGACACGGCGCGAAGCTGCCGGCTCGGTAGAGTGCCGATCCCCGCCGGAGTAGCTCAGTCGGTTAGAGCAGCGGAATCATAATCCGCGTGTCGGGGGTTCGAGTCCCTCCTCCGGCATGGACATATGTGCTGAACCCAGACCCCTCCTCCGGCATGGACAATCTGGGACGTCATCCCGCGTAAGTCGGGCGACTCGCGGCCGTCAGCGAGACATCGTTCTCACGGAGGAAGAAGCGACTCGGACCCTCGACGCGCTCGAGGCTCCTGATGGCGACGCGGTCGCGCGCCTGCGCGAACTGCGCGACCGGGCGTGAGCGCCGGGTTCACGGGCACCGAGCGTTTCACCCAGTTCGCCACGACACCGCAGCCTTCGACTGTGGCAACGAGCTGCTGAACCGCTGGCTCACCCGTTACGCCGGCCAAGGCGATCGCCGCGACGCCGCCCGCACGTTCGTCGCGCGGCCGCGCGCGCGGTGTCATCGAGAGCCGGCGCCCTTCGGCCGCGCCCCCGCCGGTTCATGCTCCACCCCGGGCGGCCGATACAAGCGGTGTTACGCATTGGACGAACTGCGACTCGATCCGGCTTCGAACGGCGTCTTCGGCGAGGGGATGGGGCCGCTCTGCGTCAACAACCTGCTCGCGTGCAGCGACGAGCGGATCTCGTTCAAGGACCGCGACGGTCGCTACCTCGCGGTCAGCGCCGGCTGGCTGACGGGCACGGAGCGGCGCCGCCTGCACGCACCGGGGCTGAAGGAGCAGGTGATCGGAAGGACGGACGCCGACGTTTTCGGCGTCGCCGACGCGGGGCTGTCGCGCCTCGAGGACCTGCGTGTGATGGAGAGCGGCGAGCCGCTGCTGGCCGAGCCGGAGCACGAGCGCTCGGAGCACGGCGCGGACGTCTGGAGGCAGACGACGAAACTGCCGCTGCGCAACGAACAGGGCGAGATCGTCGGCACCTGGGGCGTCAGCCGCGACGTCACCGCGAACGTCGAGGCCGAGCGCGCTCTGCGCGTGAGCCGCGAGCAGCTGGCGGCCAGCGAGCACATGCAGCGGGTGCTCTTCGAGCACAATCCGCAGCCGATGTGGGTGCGCGACCAGGGCACGCTCTGCGTGGTCGCGGTCAACCGGGCGGCGCTGGCGATGTACGGCTATACGCGCGACGAGTTTCTCGCCCTGACCGTCACCGACCTGGTGCCGCCGGAGGACGCGGAACCCTTCCTCGCCGCGCTCCGGCGCGCGGAGGACGAATCCGGACACGGGCTGCCGGTGGTCGTGCCGTGGCGCCACCGCTGCAAGGACGGCACGGTGCTCGCGGTCGAGCTCACGAGCACCGACGTGATGCTCGGCGGGCGAGCCTGCCGCATCGCCTCCAGCAAGGATGTGACCGCGCGCAACCGGGCGGCCGCCGAGCTTTCCGCGGCGCGTGACGCGGCGGTCGAGGCCTCGAACACGAAATCGGCTTTTCTCGCCACGATCAGCCACGAGATCCGCACGCCGATGAACGGCGTGCTCGGCATGACCGAGCTGCTGCTCGACAGCGATCTCGACGAGGACCAGCGAGCGCTCGCGACGCAGGTGTCGCACTCGGGTGAGCTGATGGTCGAGCTGATCGACGACATCCTCGACATCTCGAAGATCGAGGCCGGCCGGCTCGAGCTGGCGATCTCCGACTTCCCGCTGCGCGAGACGATCGAGCAGACCTGCGCCCCGGTCAGGCTTCGCGCCGACGCGAAGGGTGTCGAACTCGACGTCAGGATCGCCGATGACGTCCCCGAGCACGCCCGCGGCGACGGCCGTCGCGTGCGTCAGGTTCTCCTGAACCTCGTCGCCAACGCCGTCAAGTTCACGGCCGCGGGCTCGGTCGTCGTGCGCGTCAGCCGGGTGCCCCGGGCGGATGGCGAAGGACGGATCCGCATCGAGGTGACCGACACCGGAATCGGGATCGAACAGACGGTCCTCGAGACCGTGTTCGAGCCGTTCACGCAGGCCGATGTTTCGACGACACGCATCTACGGCGGCACCGGCCTCGGCCTCACGATCGCCCGTGAACTGGTCGAGCTGATGAGCGGCACGATCGGCGTGGAGAGCGAGCCGGGCGCCGGCAGCACCTTCTGGATCGAGATTCCACTCACGCTCTCGCTCGCGACGAACGATGGCGCCGGCGCCGGCGCCGCCGACGCGAGCGCCGTCGCAGGCCCGCTGTGGCTGACCGCGCCCCTGGTGCTGGTCGCCGAGGACAGCCCCGTGAACCAGATCGTCACCGCGCGCACGCTGGAGCGCTGCGGCTGCAACGTCGACGTGGTGAGCGACGGGCGCCAGGCGCTGGCGGCGCTGGCGCAGCGCGGCTACGACGCGGTCCTGATGGACTGCGAGATGCTCGAGATGGACGGCTACGACGCGACCGCGCAGCTGCGTCGCCGCGAGCACGGGACCCGCCACACGCCCGTGATCGCGATGACAGCCCACGCCATGGCGGGCGATCGGGCACGCTGCCTCGAAGCCGGAATGGACGACTACATCAGCAAGCCGATCCGGCGCGAACACCTGATCGAGACGCTGCGACGCTGGATCCCGCCGGCGGGCGGCGCCAGCGTCGACGACGCGCGCCTCGCTCAGCGCGCATAGAGGGGCCGCAGCGCAGGGCCTCTGCCGACGGCCTCGGTCCGCCGGCCGCGGCAGTGACCCTCGCGGCCGCACTACGATGCGGCGGGTGTCGAGGCGACCGTATCTCGGCGCTCCGGCGCGCGCATCGCTCCTACCGTCGCTCGGGCTCGCGCTGATCACAGCCGCCTGCGGCGCGAGCGCGACCGCGGCGCATCACGACGGCGCCACCGCGGCCCGCCTCGCGCCGCCGTGCGCGCAGCGCGCCGGCGCCACGCTCGCGCGAGCCGCCTCGCTCTCCGCAACCTCGATCGTCGCCACCGCCTTCACAGCCGACGGCGGCGAGGCGAGCTGCCGCTTCACGATTCGCGGGGCCGGCGGAGCACGGACCCTCGACGTCGTCGCCGAGCTCGACAGCGCGCCACAGGCCTACTACCGGCTCGAGCGCGAATCCGTCGAATTTGGCCAGAACGTGCTCTGGCACAACGAGGGCGCGGCCGCCTACCCGCGCTACGTCGCGCATCTCGGCCTCGAGGCGGACTGGTTCGCCTCCACCGGCCAGCTGATCACCACCGACGGGGTGCGGCTGATCACGATCCTCGTCAGCTCGGCTCCGGCCCACGCCCCCGGCGGCGCCGAGCGGCTCGCCGCGACGCTCGCCCGCTGCTACCTCGGCCCGCTCGTGCAGCCGCGCGCCTGACGCGCTGGGCCGGGCCCGGGACACCCGGCGACTAGCATTGACACGGTGGGCGAGACCGCAACAGCGCGCGCCCCGGTGGCGCTGACGACAGACCGCGAAGCGGTCCCATCAAAAAAGTTCTCGCGGGCGTGACCGCCACCTCGGCACCCGGCGGCAGGCGGCGGCATCCACCCGCGCCCCCGGGACCGAACTACAAGTGGGTCGTGCTGTCGAACACGACGATCGGCGTACTGCTCGCGACGATCAACTCGTCGATCCTGCTGATCGCCCTGCCGGACATCTTTCGCGGCATCGACGTCAACCCGCTCACCCCGGGCAACACGAACTACCTGCTGTGGATGATCCTCGGCTTCCTCGTCGTGACCGCGGTGCTGGTCGTCAGCTTCGGCCGCCTCGGCGACATGTACGGGCGCGTGCGGATGTACAACCTCGGCTTCGCCGTGTTCACGCTGTTCTCGCTGCTTTTGGCGGCGACCTGGCTGAAGGGCGGCGCCGGTGCGCTGTGGCTGATCGGCATGCGGATCGGGCAGGGGATCGGCGGCGCGATGCTGTTCGCGAACTCGGGGGCGATCATCACCGACGCGTTCCCCGAGAACCAGCGGGGCCTCGCGCTCGGGATCAACGGCGTGGCGGCGATCGCGGGATCGTTCGTCGGGCTGATCCTGGGCGGGCTGCTCGCACCCGTGGAGTGGCGGCTGGTGTTCCTGGTGTCCGTCCCGTTCGGGGTGTTCGGGACCTTCTGGGCCTACGTGAAGCTGCACGACCTGAGCGCGCGTCAGCACGCCCGGATCGACTGGCTCGGCAACATCACCTTCGCCGTCGGCCTGATCGCCGTGATGGTCGGCATCACCTACGGCATCCAGCCGTACGGCACGCACACGATGAGCTGGACGAGCCCGAAGGTGCTCACCGAGCTGATCGGCGGGGTCGTCGTGCTGGCGATCTTCTGCGTGATCGAGATGCGGGTGGCGCAGCCGATGTTCCACCTGCAGCTGTTTCGCATCCGCGCGTTCGCGGCGGGCAACCTGGCGAGCCTGCTGTCGGCGATCGGCCGCGGCGGCCTGCAGTTCGTGCTGATCATCTGGCTGCAGGGGGTCTGGCTGCCGGAGCACGGCTACAGCTTCGCGACCACGCCGCTGTGGGCGGGCATCTACATGGTGCCGCTGACCGCGGGCTTCCTGATCGCCGGTCCGCTGTCGGGCCTGCTCTCGGACCACTACGGCGCCCGCCCGTTCGCGACCGCCGGGATGCTGGTGGCCGCCGCCTCGTTCCTGCTGCTGGAGCATCTGCCCGTCAATTTTTCCTATGCCGCTTTCGCGGGGGTTCTTCTGCTGAACGGGATCGGGATGGGACTGTTCGCCTCCCCGAATCGCGCGGGGATCATGAACAGCCTGCCGCCCAGCCAGCGCGGCGTGGGTGCCGGGATGGCCGCGACCTTCCAGAATTCGGCGATGGTGCTCTCGATCGGCATCTTCTTCTCGCTGATGATCGTCGGGCTCGCCGCCCGGCTGCCGGCGGCGCTGCGCTCCGGGCTGATGGCGCACGGGCTGCCGGCCTCCCAGGCCGGTCGCATCGCCCATCTGCCGCCCGTGGCCTCGCTGTTCGCCGCGTTCCTCGGCTACAACCCGGTCAAGCAGCTGCTCGGCCCCGCGCTGCACCGGCTGAGCGCGTCGCAGGCGGCGGCGCTGACCAGCCGGTCGT
This sequence comes from uncultured Solirubrobacteraceae bacterium, assembly GCA_964483345.1. Taxonomy (GTDB): domain Bacteria; phylum Actinomycetota; class Thermoleophilia; order Solirubrobacterales; family Solirubrobacteraceae; genus Palsa-513. The sequence continues at coordinate 41,031 of CAZABN010000002.1, read as the reverse complement.
TCTTCCCCCGGCTGATCAGCGGCCCGTTCTCGAGCGCGCTGGGGGTCGCCTTCACGTTCGCGCTGATCGCGTGCCTGATCGCCGCCGGGGCGTCGTGGCTGCGCGGCGGCAAGTACCACTACCGCGAGGATGATCGCGAGAGCGCGCCCCCGCCGCCGCCGGTCGCGGTGACGGCGGCCGAGCGGGTGGCGCGGTGACCCGCCTCGTCACGATCTCCGGCTCCTATGGCGCCGGCGGCAGCCGGATCGGCCCGGCGCTCGCCGAGCGCCTCGATGTCCCCTTCCTCGACCGGGCAATCCCGGCGGGTGTGGCGGAGGAGCTGGCGGTGCCCTTCGACGACGCCGAGGCTCACGACGAGCAGCTCAACGCGAGCTGGCTCGAGCGGATGCTGCGCGGCTTCATCGGCCAGGACATCGCGGCTCCCGCCGGCACGCCGGCGGCGCCGGCGACGGCGGGCGATTTTCGCGACGCGACCGAGGACGTCCTGCTGCGCCAGGCGCAGAGCGGGCACGGGGTGATCCTGGGGCGAGCCGCGGCGGTCGTCCTGCGCGAGCATCCGAGCGTGCTGCGGGTGCGCCTCGACGGCCCGGCCGAGCGCCGCGTGCGCCAGGCGATGGCGCTCGAGGGCATCGACGAGGCGACGGCCCGCGAGCGCCAGCGCCGCCAGGATCGCGCCCACGCCACCTACACCAGGCACTTCTACGGCGTCGACATCGGCGATCCGTCGCTCTACCACGTGATGCTCGACTCGACGCTGATCGCGATCGACGTCTGCGTCGAGATGCTCGAGTTGGCCGCGCGGTCGATCCCGGCCGCCGGCGCATAGAAGCGTCCCGGCGGCCGCCGCGAGCGGCGCGATAGCGTCCGCGCCGTGCCGGAGGTCAACTGGGCCGGAAACGTCGTCTACGCCGCCGAGCGGGTGCGCTGCCCAGCCAGCGTCGACGAGCTGGCCGAGATCGTCGCTGCCGCGCCGCGGATCCGGGTGCTCGGGTCGCGGCACTCGTTCAACACGATCGCCGACTGCGAGGCGCTCGTCTCGCTGCGATTCCTCCCCACCGATCTGGCGATCGATCGTGGTGCGGGGACCGCGTCGTGCGCCGCCGGGGTCACCTACGGGGAGCTCGCGCCGGCACTGGCCGCCGAGGGGCTCGCGCTCGCCAACCTCGGCTCGCTGCCGCACATCTCGATCGGCGGTTCGATCGCGACGGCGACACACGGTTCCGGCGATCGCCTCGGCAATCTCGCGACCTCGGTCGCCGGCCTCGAGCTCGTCACCTCGAACGGCCGCCTGCTGGCCGCGCGGCGTGGCGACCCCGACTTCGACGGCATCGTGGTCGGGCTCGGCGCGCTCGGCGCGGTCACCCGCCTGACGCTCGACGTCGAGCCCTTCTACGAGGTCAGCCAGGTGGTCTACGAGGGCCTCTCCTGGGAGGTGCTCGAAGCGAGCTTCGACGAGCTGACCGCCGCCGGCGACAGCGTCAGCGTCTTCACCCGCTGGGAGGACGTGGCCGGCCAGCTGTGGGTCAAGCGGCGCGTCGAAGAGGGACAGGAGCCGGCGCCCAGCGAGCTGTTCGGGGCGCGCGCCGCCACCGCCCAGCTTCACCCGATTCGCGGCGGCGACCCGGCCGCCTGCACCGGCCAGCTCGGCCTGCCCGGACCGTGGTACGACCGCCTGCCGCACTTCCGCCTGCAGTTCGAGCCGAGCGCCGGCGAGGAGCTGCAGTCCGAGTACCTGCTCGCGCGCACCGATGCGAGCGCGGCGATCGCAACGCTGCGCCGGCTCGCGCCGAGGATCCGGCCGCTCTTGCACATCGGCGAGATCCGCACCGTCGCCGCCGACGGGTTGTGGCTGAGCCCGCAGTACGGCCGCGACACGGTCGCGATCCACTTCACCTGGCTTCGCGACCAGCGGCGAGTCGAGGAGCTCGCGGCGGAGATCGACGCCGCCCTCGCCCCGTTCGCCCCGCGACCGCACTGGGGCAAGCTGTTCCTGGCCCGCGCCGACACGCTCGCCGGCCGCTACGAGCGCCTCGCCGACTTCGCACGGCTGCGCGAGCAACTCGACCCGCGCGGCGCGTTCTGCAACGACTGGCTGGCGCAGCGGGTGCTCGGCACCGCAAGCGAATCGCCCTGAGGCGACGCGAGGGTGCCTGGCGCGTTCAGCGCGTCCGGGCGCTCAGCCGGGAGGCGGCCGGTGCGGCCGCCGCCTCCTGGGCGACGAACGCGGCGAAGGAGTCAAGCCACGCGAGCTTCGCGGCACGCCAGGAGTCGAGCCCCCGCTCGGCGACGGCGACGGCGGTCTCGGCCTCGGCGTGCGCCGAGCCGCGGGCGAGGTCGTGGTTCAGCTGGTCCATACACCAAGCATCGGCGCGGCGAGCCGCACTGATGAGCGTTGCGTCGCCGCCGTTCAACACTGCGGTCTTTCCGAAGCGCGCGGGGCGCTGTGCACGGATGCAAACCTGCGCTAGTCTCGGGCAACCTCAGGGGAGTGGCATTGGCCGAGCTCGACACAGCCGTTCTCGAACCCGACGCGCTCGAAGCGCTGGTTTCGGCTCTGCGCGGGCGTGGCTACCGAGTCCTCGGTCCCAGGGTGCGTGACGGCGCGATCGTCTACGACGACCTCCACTCGGCCGCCGAGCTCCCGATCGGCTACGGGGACGAGCAGGCGCCGGGGCGCTACCGCGTGACGCGCCGCGAGGACGAGGCGCGCTTCGGCTACGCCGTCGGGCCGCACTCGTGGAAGCAGTTCCTGCTGCCCGCGCGCCTGCGCATCTGGCGCGCGCGCCGCGACGGCGACGGCTTCGAGCTCGAGACCGACCAGACCGAGCATCAGCCGCTGGCCCTGCTCGGTGTGCGCGGCTGCGAGCTGAGCGCGATCGCGATCCAGGACCGCGCGCTGATCGGCGGCGAGTATCGGGAGGCCGACTACGCGGTCCGCCGCGACGGCGCCTTCATCGTCGCCGTGGACTGCTTCGAACCGGCCGACACCTGCTTCTGCGTCTCGATGGGCGGCGGCCCAAAGATCCGCGGCGATTGCGACCTCGTGCTGAGCGAGATCCTCGACGGCGAGCATCGCTTCCTCGCGCGCGCCGGATCCGATCGCGGCGCCGAGCTGTTGCGGGAGCTGCCGCAACGCGCCGCCGCGCCGGTGGATCTCGACGCGGCGGCCGCCGCGGTGCAGGGAGCGGCCGCGAAGATGACGCGCACCGTCGAGTCCGGCGACCTGCGCGACCTGCTGGCGCGCAACCTCGAGAATCCACGCTGGGACGAGGTGGCCGAGCGCTGCCTGACGTGCGGCAACTGCACGATGGTCTGCCCCACCTGTTTCTGCACGAGCGTGGAGGACGTCAGCGATCTGGCCGGCACCGAGGCCGAGCGCGTGCGGGTCTGGGAGACCTGCTTCTCGGTCGAGCACTCCTACCTGCACGGCGGCAGCGTCCGGCGCTCCGGACGCTCGCGCTACCGCCAGTGGCTGACGCACAAGTTCGGCACCTGGTACGACCAATTCGACAGCTCCGGCTGCGTCGGCTGCGGCCGCTGCATCGCGTGGTGCCCGGTCGGCATCGACGTGACCGAGGAGCTGGCTGCAATCCGCGACACCGACGGGGTGGTTGTATGACGACGACGCTTGCCGAGATCCTGGCCGACGCGCCCTTCTTCGCCGGCCTGCGCCCGGAGACGATCGACCTGGTCGCCGGATGCGGCTCGAACGTGCAGTTCGAGCCCGGCGCGCTGATCTTCCGCGAGGGCGATCGGGCCGACGCCTTCTACCTCCTCCGCCACGGCAGCATCGCGATCGAGGCCTACGCCCCCAACAGCGGGCCGCTGGTGATCGAGACGCTCGAGGCCGGTGACGTGCTCGGCTGGTCGTGGCTGTTCGAACCCCATCGCTGGCATTTCGACGCGCACGCGCTGACGGCGGTACGCGCGACGGCGTTCGACGGCGTCTGCCTGCGCGGCAAGTGCGACGCCGATCCGCAGCTCGGCTACGAGCTCGTCTCCCGCTTCGCCCAGACGCTGATCGAGCGCCTGCAATGGACGCGCCTGCGTCTGCTCGACGTCTACGGCCATGTCGGCCAGCGCTGAGCTCGCAGCCCCCATGGCAGCCGCGATGGTGCCGCGGCCGTTCCGCGTCACGCAGCGGCGCCGCGAGACCTCCGACACCTGGACGCTGTCGCTGGAGCCGCTCGCCGGCGAGGGCATCTCGCCCGGCCCAGGCCAGTTCACGATGCTCTACGCCTTCGGCATCGGCGAGATTCCGATCTCGGTCTCCGGCGCCGACGACGGCCTGCTCGTGCACACCGTCCGCGCCGTCGGCGCGGTCAGCGCCGCGATCTGCGAGGCGAAGCCCGGCGCCGTGCTGGGTGTCCGCGGACCGTTCGGCAACACCTGGCCGGTGCGCGAGGCGGCCGGCCACGACGTCGTCGTGGTCGCCGGCGGCGTTGGTCTCGCACCGCTGCGCACCGCGGTCCAAGCGCTCGAGCTCGCCCGCGAGGACTACCCCGAGGTGACGCTGCTCTACGGCGGGCGAACCCCGGGAGACCTGCTGTTCCGCGATGAGCTCGATTCGCTGCGCCGGCGCGGCAAGCTCAACGTCGATGTGACCGTCGACGCGGCCGCGAGCGGCTGGGAGGGCAAGGTCGGCGTCGTGCCGAAGCTGATCGACGGCGCGCCGTTCGACCCGGAGTCGGTGATCGCGCTGGTCTGCGGTCCCGAGGTGATGATGCACTTCAGCGTCGTGGCGCTGCGCGAACGCGGTGTCGCGCCCGAGCGCATCTACCTCTCGATGGAGCGCAACATGCGCTGCGCCGTCGGTCACTGCGGGCACTGCCAGCTCGGGCCGACGCTCGTCTGCCGCGACGGCGCGGTCTACAGCTACGACAAGCTCGAGACGCTGATGGGGGTGCGTGAGCTGTGAGTACGGCGACGCGCCGCAAGCCAAAGCTCGCGGTCTGGAAGTTCTCCTCCTGCGACGGCTGCCAGCTCTCGCTGCTCGATTGCGAGGACGAGCTGCTGGCGCTCGCCGGCGAGGTCGAGATCGCCTACTTCCCGGAGGCCACGAGCGCCACCGTCCGTGGTCCCTACGACCTCTCGCTGGTCGAGGGCTCGATCACCACCGAGGAGGATTGCGAGCGCATCCAGAAGGTTCGCAGCGCCTCGCGCCGCCTCGTCACGATCGGGGCCTGCGCCACCGCGGGCGGGATCCAGGCGCTGCGCAACGTCGCCGACGTGGACGAGTTCGTCGCGCTCGTCTACGCCCAGCCCGAGCACATCTCGACGCTCGCCACCTCCACGCCGATCTCCGAGCACGTCGCCGTCGACTTCGAGCTGCGCGGCTGCCCGATCGACAAGCACCAGCTGCTCGAGGTGATCGGCGCCCAGCTGGCCGGGCGGCGCCCGCAGATCGCCACGACCAGCGTCTGCACCGAGTGCAAGCGACGCGGCACGGTGTGCGTGACCGTCGCCCACGGCACGCCCTGTCTCGGACCGGTCACGCACGCCGGCTGCGGCGCGATCTGCCCGTCCTACAACCGCGGCTGCTACGGCTGCTTCGGGCCGATGGAGACGCCGAACGTCTCGGCGCTGACGCGCCAGATGCGCGACCTCGACACGACCGAGACCGTGATCGACCACCTCTTCCACACCTTCAACGCGAGCGCCGAGCCGTTCGCGGGCGCGGGATCCCGCGGTGCCTGACAAGCGCACCAAGACGATCCGGACGGCGACGCTCGCGCGGGTCGAGGGCGAGGGCGCGATGCGCGTGCGAATCGAGGCCGGCCAGGTCACCGAGGTTGCGCTCGACATCTACGAGCCGCCACGCTTCTTCGAGGCTTTCCTGCGGGGCCGCGACTTCGCCGAGGCGGTCGACATCACCTCGCGGATCTGCGGCATCTGCCCCGTCGCCTACCAGATGAGCGCGGTGACGGCGATGGAGAGCCTGTGCGGCGTCGAGGTCGGCGGACAGCTGCGGGCGCTGCGCCGGCTGCTCTACTGCGGCGAATGGATCGAGAGCCACGCCCTGCACATCTTCATGCTCCACGCCCCCGACTTCCTCGGCTACGCGGGCGCCGTCGAGATGGCGCGCGACCACCCGGCAATCGTCGCCGACGCACTGAAGCTGAAGAAGGCCGGCAACGAGGTGATGCGCGTCGTCGGCGGCCGCGAGGTGCACCCGATCAACCTGCGCGTCGGCGGCCTGCACCGCGTCCCGCGCAAGGCTGAGCTGGCGACGCTCGTCGAAGGTCTCGAGCGCGCGCGCGAGATCGCGCTCGGCGCCGTCACGCTGACCGCCACGCTCGACTTCCCCGACTACGAGCAGGACTTCGAGTTCGTCGCGCTCGCGCACCCCGGCGAATACCCGATCGACCGTGGCCGCGTGGTTTCCGATCACGGCCTCGACATCGCCCCGGCGGACTACATGACGCACTTCGTCGAGTCCCACGTGCCGTGGTCGCACGCCCTGCACTCGCAGCGCACCGACGGCAGCACCTACGTGGTCGGACCGCTCGCGCGTTTCGCGACCAGCTACGACGAGCTGACGCCGCTGGCGCGCGAGGCGGCCGCCGGCGTCGGCCTGCGCCCGCCGGAGCGCAACCCCTTCCGCAGCATCGTCGTGCGCTCGGTCGAGCTCGTGCACGCGGTCGACGAGGCGCTCGCGCTGATCGCGGACTACGAGGAGCCGGACGCCCCGGCGCTCGAGGTGATCCCCCGCGCGGGCGTCGGACACGGCGTCAGCGAGGCGCCGCGCGGGCTGCTCTACCACCGCTACGAGATCGACGACGACGGCACGATCCTCGACGCGGTGATCGTCCCGCCGACCTCGCAGAACCAGACCGCGATCGAGGCCGACCTGCGCGGCGTCGTCGAGCGCTCGCTCGATCTGCCCGACGCCGAGCTGAGCGTGCGCTGCGAGCAGACGATCCGCAACTACGACCCCTGCATCTCCTGCGCGACGCACTTCCTGAAGCTGGACGTCCAGCGCGTCTGAGGCTGATCGGCATCGGCAACCGCTGGCGTGGCGACGACGCGGCGGGACTCGCCGTGGCGGCCGCGGTTGGCGCGCGCCGCCCGCCGGGCGTCGAGGTCGTGGAGCACGAGGGCGAGCCGATCACGCTGATCGAGGCCTGCGAGGGCGCGCCGGCGCTGTGGATCGTCGACGCCGTCCGCTCGGGCGCCCAGCCGGGCACGCTGCACCGGCTCGACGCCGCGCAGCAACCACTGCCGGCGGAGCTGTTCGGCGTCTCGACGCACCGCCTCGGACTCGCCGACGCGCTCGAGCTGGCTCGCGCGCTCGGCCGCCTGCCGCCGCAGGTGATCGTCTACGGGATCGAGGCGAACGAGTTCGAGCCGGGCAGCCCGCTGTCGCCCTCGGTCGCGCGCTCCGTGGAGCGCCTTGCGGACGCGCTCGTCGAGGAGCTCAGCGCGGCCGTGAACGCCGCCTGAACGCGCCACAGTCAGGCGTTCGTGCTCAGCGGCGGCACGGGAGCGTCGCCACCGCAGCCCGCACGACGTTCATGTCGGCACGGTTGAAGTCGGAGTGGGTCTGGCCGCGCCAGCTGGGCACCAGCTCGCGGTAGTAGGGGCTCGAGAGGCTCTCGTTGTGCCCGATCACGTTGGCGACGGGGATGTTGTGCGTGCAGCGCAGCCAGCGCGTCAGCTCGAGCGCGGAGCGGTACTGGGCGGCGTCTCCCATCACCTGCTGGTCCGAGAAGCCCACGTTCTCGATCCCGATCGCCGTGTAGTTGAGGCCCACGACCTGCCGGCACATGATGTCCAGCGGCACGAGCTGGTAGATCGTGCCGTCGGTGTCGATCACGAAGTGCGCGCAGACCTGCGGCAGCTCGTGGTAGGTGACGTCCGGCACGTCGTCGGCGAAGGTGTTCCAGACGCTCTGGAACGTCGCGCTCTCCGTGTAGTGCCAGATGATCAGATGCGGGTCGACGAGTTTGTAGGAGTCGATTCCGTAGTGCTGCACCGCGTACGCGCGCATCTGCTGCTCGCGCGCGGGACCGAACGGAATGAAGTCCTTGACGATCCGCGGCGGCGGCAGCAGCGCCGGCTGGGCCCCGCTCGCGAGCGCACCGGGGAGGCCGAGCACGAGCGCGAGGGTAAGCGCGAGTGCGAGCGCCGGCGCCGGCGCGCGCAAGCCGCCGCGCGCGCGCCGCCGACGCCCGGCCGCAGTCTCCCGAGCAACCCGTCGTCCGGCCATCGCGCTGACCTTAGAGCACCGCCGTCGCCGTCGCAGCGGCAAACGCCTCGAGCCCGCGGTTCCAGCCGTCCGGCGAGCCGACGGCGTCGCGCATCTGCTCCCAGCCGTCGCCATGGCGCTCGAGGTGGCGATGCTCCAGCTCGACGCGAGTACGCGTCGGACTCTCGGCGTGGAAACGCACCTCGAACTCGCTGGCCCTCGCCGGGTCGGCCTCCTGTGACCAGAGCAGGTTGATGTCCCAGCTGATCACGACGCGGTGCGGCGGCTCGTACGCGAGCACGCGGCCCCAGTCGCACTCGCCGCCATCGATGTCGCGACCGTACGCTCGGCCGCCGACACGCGGCTCCAGCACCATCTCAGCCAGCGGCGCCGCGCCGATCGTGTGCTCGCGCGGCCACCACGAGTCGATGCCGTCGGTGAACACCGCGAACGCGCGGTCGATCCCCACATCCACCACGATCGCGGTCTCAACTGCAGTGTCCGTCGCTGTCATCCGATCCTCTCATCCTGTCGTTCGGCAATGGTCTTGAAGGCGTCGAGCGCCTGCGTCCAGAACCGATCGAAGTAGGCGCGCAGTGCCCCCACCCCCATCGGGTCAAGGCTGTAGATCCGGCGGTTGGCATCCCTGCGGTCGTTGACCAGGCCTGCCTGCTTGAGCACGCTGAGGTGCTGCGAAACGGCGGGCCGGCTCACCGGGAGGCCCCGCGCGAGCTCACCAACCGCGCTCGGGCCGTCCGCGAGGCGTTCGAAGATCGCCCGCCTGGTCGGGTCCCCGAGCGCCTGAATCGCCTGTGCGTAAGTTGCCACTTACCGTAAGCGTATACTTACGCTCACTCGGTGTCAAGCCCTCCCCCGCCCGCCAGCAGCAGGAGCACCTCCTCGTCGGACACGGGCGCGAAGTCGGCGTACCAGTGACCGACGGCGTGCAGGCGCGGTGGGATCGTGTGGCAGAGCACCCGGTCGGCCTCGCTCGCGACCAGCTCAACCGACTCGCCCGCGCCGACGGGAACCGCGACGACGATCCGCGAGGCGCCGCACGCGCGCAGCGCGCGGACCGCGGCCACCGCGGTCAGACCGGTCGCGAGGCCGTCGTCGACGACGATCGCCGTGCGCCCATGCAGGTCGATCCGCGCGCGTCCCTCGCGGTAGCGCTCGACACGGCGCTGCAGTTCAAGGCTCTCGCGGCGCACGGTGTCGTCGAGTGCCTCCTGGGACATGCCGACGCGAGCGGCGGCCGCGCTGTCGAACACTGCGGCCCCGCCTTCGGCGATCGCCCCCACCCCAAGCTCCGGGTTTCGCGGCGCACCGAGCTTGCGGACGACCAGAACGTCGAGCGGCGCGGCGAGCACGCGCGCCACCTCGAAGCCGACCGGAACCCCGCCCCGCGGCAGCGCGACGACCACCGGCTGCTGCGCCGCGAGATCGCGCAGCCGCTCCGCGAGTTGGCGTCCGGCGTCGTGACGGTCGGCGAACACTCCCTCTCACCTCGCTCGCGTCGGCGCGCCGCGGGCGCCCGGCCCGTCACGCCTCGCGTGCTTCCGGCATGCCCTCACCGGTCGCGAGCGCTTCCATCTCGTCCTGCGCCAGTTGACCGGCCGGCGGGTCCTGCTCGGCCCCGCGGCCTGAGCGCGAACGGCGCCTGCCCGTTGCGATCACCGCGGCCAGCGCCGCGCAGCCTGCCGCGGCGAGCGGGGCGATGCTGCGCAGCGAGCGTTTCGCCGTGGGCGTCTCGGTCATCCGTTGCCGTCACGCTACCAACTCGGTCGGCCTCTGGGAGGCGGGCCCTCGGATGGGTCGCCGTCGGCGCGCGCCGGCCGCTCGAAGCACCGTCACGGGACCGGTGATCGTCGTCCGCTAGGTTTCGTGTGTGGAGTACCGCACGCTAGGTCGCACAGGGGTGAAGGTCAGCTCGCTCTGCCTCGGCGCGATGATGTTCGGCAACTGGGGCAACGCCGACCACGACGAGTCGGTCTCGATCATCCACCGAGCGCTCGACGCCGGGATCAACTTCATCGACACGGCCGACGTCTACTCGCGGGGCGAGTCGGAGGAGATCGTCGGCAAGGCTCTCGCGGGCGGCAGGCGCGACGATGTCGTGCTGGCCACGAAGGTCCACGGCGACATGGGCGAGGGACCCAACCAGCGGGGCAACTCGCGCCGCTGGATCGTCCGCGAGGTCGAGGACTCGCTGCGCCGCCTCGGGACCGACTGGATCGATCTCTACCAGATCCACCGTCCGGAGCAGGACACGGACATCGAGGAGACGCTCTCCGCGCTGACCGACCTCGTCCGGGCGGGCAAGGTCCGCTACATCGGCTCGTCAACCTTCCCGGCCTCGGAGATCGTCGAGGCGCAGTGGGTGTCGCGCGATCGACGCCTCGAGCGCTTCGCCAGCGAGCAGCCGCCGTATTCGATTCTCGCCCGCGGAGTCGAGACCGATGTGCTCCCGACCTGCGTGCGTCACGGGATCGGCGTCATCCCATGGAGCCCGCTCGCCGGCGGATGGCTGTCCGGCCGCTACCGCAAGGGGGCCGAGGCGCCGGTGTCGAGCCGCTCGGGCCGCATCCCGCAGCGCTTCGATCTGCAGCTGGCGGCGAACCAGCGCAAGCTCGAGGCCGCCGACGCGCTCGCGGCGCTGGCGGACGAAGCGGGCATCTCGCTGATCGAGCTGGCGATCGCGTGGGTCATCAACCATCCCGCCGTGACCGCGGCGATCATCGGGCCGCGGACGATCGAGCACCTCGAATCCCAGCTTCCGGCGGCGGAGATCTCGCTCGACGCCGCGCTGCTCGACCGTATCGACGAGATCGTGCCGCCGGGACTGACGATCAACCCGGCCGACGACGGGTTCGCGAACCCGTCGCTGCAGGCGTCCGCGCGGCGGCGCTGAGCGATGGACGCGCCCACGACCGGCGAACAGCCGGCTGCGGCCGACGAGCCGGCTGTGACCGGGGAGCCCGCCGGCCCGACCTACGCCCTCTACGCCAGCTTCGCCTCCGATCCGGCGCGACCGCTGGTGTCGCAACAGCGCGCGAACGCCGCCACCCATGCGCAGCAGACGCTCGATGGGGCCGACGCGACCCTGCGCGGCGCCTACACCGTCACCGGCTACCGCGCCGACGCCGACCTGCTGCTGTGGCTCGTCGGCCACAGCGCCGACGCCGTGCAGGACGCCCTGATCGCGTTTCGGCAGACCATGCTCGGGCAATCGCTGCGCCCCGTCTGGTCGGCGATCGGCGTGCATCGCGAGGCCGAGTTCGCGAAGTCCCACACGCCGGCGTTCATGCGCGGCGAGGAGCCGCGCAAGTACGTGTCTGTGTACCCCTACGTCCGCTCCCTCGAGTGGTACCTCCTGCCCGAGGAGGATCGCGCGGAGATGTTGCGAGAGCACGGGATGATGGGGCGAAGCCGCCCGGAGGTGCGCGCGAACACGGTCAGCGCCTTCGCGCTCGGGGACTACGAGTGGCTGCTCGCGTTCGAATGCGACGAGCTGGAGCCGATCGTCGACCTGATGCGCCACCTGCGAGGCGCGCAGGCCCGCCGCCACACGCGCGAGGAGCTGCCGTTCCACACCGGGCGCCGCCGCTCGCTGACAGACATCGTGGCGGACCTTCCGTAGTCGGTCTTTCCCGGAACGCTGAACGGGAAACGGCGAGTGGATGGGGTCGGCCGGCCAGGACGCAGGGAGCGAGCCATGGCGGGGACATTGCTGCCACCGAGGACGCCGCCAGACGGCGTCCAGACGCCGCCGAAACCGGTGGCGTATTTCGAGAAGGCCCGCTAGCGCGACGCTCGCCGGCGCGTGAGCGCCACTCCGGCCAGGCAGAGCACGCCGCCCCCCATCGCGACCACGCCGGGCACCTCGCCGAGCGTGAGCCAGCTGAGCGCGATCACGAGCGGCGGCACGAGGTACGTCGTGGCGCCCTGCCGCGCCATCGTGCTGCGCGAGAGTGCGTAGGCCCAGGTCGTGAAGGCGATCGCCGTGGGTCCGGCACCGAGATACACGACGAGGAGCGTGCTCGATGCCGGCGCCGCACGCAGATCGGACAGGAGCCCGGGCAAGAACGGCAGGCAGGCGACCGCCCCGGCGAGGCACGCGGCCCATGTCACGGCGATCGGCGAGACGCGCGCGAGCACGGGCTTCTGGACGATCACGGCCACGGTGTAAACGGCCGCCGCCAGCACGCACAGCAGCACACCGCCCAGCCCACCGTGATGGTGAGCCGAGCTGACGGCGATCACAGCGGCTCCGGCGAACGCGACGCCCAGCCCGCCCAGCAGCCACGGCGACAGGCGCTCGCGCAACACCCACGTGGCGAGCACGGCGATCATGATCGGAGCGACGTTGACGAGCATCGCCGCGGTGCCGGCGTCGACCAGCCGCTCACCCTGGTTGAGCGCCACGTTGTAGACGCCGAACCAGAGCACGCCGCAGACGATGATCGCCGGCAGCTCGCGCTTCGCCGGCAGCGCGATGCGCCGGCGGACCATCAGCGCGCTGAGCGCCACGGCGCCGACCAGCAGCCGGCCGAGCGCAAGCGGCGCGGGAGCGAAGTGCGTGCGCGCCGTGCGAATGGCCACGAACGCCGAGGCCCAGAGCAGCGTCGTGACGATGATCGCAAGCACCACCTTGGGATCCTCGAGGCGCCGCACGCCCGCGCCGCTCGCGGCTGCGCTGGTGGTCGTCATCGCGGTGTCCGTGCGCATGCGGTCCTGCTCATCGCAACGGACCATAGTGGCGCGTGAGCGGCTCGGTCCACACTGCACAAACGCCCGGGGACGCGAATCCGTGAGGCCGGCTGCTCGCACTCCGCCGCCGGCGCCGCGTCGATGCTGCGAAACTGCAGCGATCCCCCCATCGCCCGGTGATGCGCAGGATCGCAGCCGCGCCGCGGACGCCTCTGCGGCAGCGCGCGAGCACGCCACGAACGGCGACGCGGCGACCGAGAGACCCGGCCCCTTCCTGAGCCTCAGCGGCGAGGAGATCCGCGCGCTCTACACGGAGACCGACCTGCCCGAGCGCGGCCAGATCGGCCTGCCCGGCGAGTACCCGTTCACGCGCGGCGTCTATCCCTCGATGTACCGTGGGCGGCTGTGGACGGTCCGCCAGTTCGCGGGCTTCGGCACGGCGGTCGAGACCAACGAGCGCTTTCGCTACCTGCTGGGGCGCGGCCAGCACGCGCTGTCGACGGCATTCGACATGCCGTCGCTGATGGGCCACGACTCGGATTCGCCGCTCAGCCGCGGCGAGGTCGGACGCGAGGGCGTCGCGATCGACACGGTCGACGACATGGCGGATCTCTTTGCGGGCATCGACCTGCGCGAGGTCAGCGTGTCGATGACGATCAACGGCCCGGCGGCGATCATGCTCGCCTTCTTCGTCGCCGCCGCTCAGGCACGCGGCGTCGCGCCGGCGGAGCTCGCCGGGACGATCCAGGCCGACATCCTCAAGGAGTACATCGCCCAGAAGGAATGGTGCTTCCCGATCGAGCCCGCGGTTCGCCTGCAGGGCGACCTGATCGAATGGTGCACGGCCAACATGCCCCGCTGGCACCCGGTCTCGATCTCCGGCTACCACATCCGCGAAGCCGGTGCGACCGCGGCACAGGAGCTCGCCTTCACGCTCAAGAACGGCTTCACCTACGTGGAGGAGCAGATCGCGCGCGGGCAGGAGGTCGACAGCTTCGCGCCGCGCCTGTCGTTCTTCTTCAACGCGCAGATCGACTTCTTCGAGGAGATCGCGAAGTACCGCGCTGCCCGCCGGATCTGGGCGCGCGAGCTGCGTGAGCACTACGGCGCGCGCGATCCTCGCTCGTGGCTGATGCGCTTCCACACCCAGACCGCCGGCGTCTCGTTGACCGCCCAGCAACCGCTCAACAACATCACGCGCACGGCGATCGAGGCGCTCGCGGGAGTGCTCGGCGGCACGCAGTCGCTGCACACCAACAGCTACGACGAGGCACTCGCGCTACCCACCGAGGAAGCCGTCCAGGTCGCGCTTCGCACCCAGCAGGTGATCGCGCACGAGACGGGTGTGACGAACACCGTCGACCCGCTCGGCGGCAGCTACTTCGTCGAGGCGCTGACCGACCGCATCGAACGGCAGGCCTACGACTACTTCCAGCGCATCGACGAGCTGGGCGGGATGATCGAAGCCGTCAAGCGCAACTACCCGCAGCGCGAGATTGCCGACGCAGCCTTCGAGTTGCAGCGACGCATCGACAGCGGCGAACGGGTCGTCGTCGGCGTCAACAGCTTCACGGCGGGGGACGACCGCCCGATCGCGACGCTGAGGATCGACCCGACGCTCGAGCGCCGGCAGCTCGATCGCCTCGCGGCCGTGCGCGCAGGGCGCGACGACGCCGCGGTGCAGGCCGGCCTCGCGGCGCTGCGCGCAGCGGCGCAGACGCCGCACAACCTGATGGAGCCGCTGCTGGACGCCGCGCGCGCCCGCGCGAGCGAGGGCGAGCTCGTGCAGGCCCTCCAGGACGTCTGGGGCCGCTTCACCGAGACGCCGGTGTTCTGACGAGCTGTCAGCAGCGCGACCGGCGGTCCGTCGCGACGACGCGCATCCGCGCGCCGTCCGGCGTGCCGCGAGTCGTCCCCCGTGCGATGGCCGCGCCTGTGTGTGAGCCCTGGCGGCTACTCGACGATGTCGGCCTCCGAGGACCCGTCGGATGCGCCGCCGTCGCCGTCGGCTCCCGCGGACGCCTCGCCGCTCAGGCGCGCCTGCAGCTCCCGGATGTGATCGACGCCGGCTGCCAGGTCGCCATGCGAGATCTCGCCGCGGTCGACCAACCCGAACGCCGTCTTGCCGAGGTCAGCGTACGCCTGACCCAGCTCACGCTTTGTGGCAACGGTTTGCGCCTGCTTCTGAGCTGTGCTCGCGGCCTGCTCAGCGCCGGCCTTGACCTTGTCGAATAGGCCCATCTTCGTTCGCCTCCATCGTGGGTGGTTTGATCGAAACTCTAGCTTCCCACCTCCGCCCCCGGTTCGGGGCGTCCTCGACGCGGCGCTCGCGCGTCGGCTGCGGGATCGCCCCGTGCTCGGCGATTCTCGGCGGTCTGCGCCTGTGCTGCGCCCGCCGGCCGCCGTGTGTAACGCTGCACGCACCCGCCGCGCCCGCGGCTCAGCCGATGTCCATACCCACAAGCCCCGAACCGATCATGGCCCGCGCCGCTACGGAGAACTTCCCCGTCGCGTCGCGACTGCTCCCGGCGCCGCTCCGCACGCACCTGCTGGCGATCTACGGCTTCGCGAGACTTGTCGACGAGCTCGGCGACGAGGCCCCGGGCGACCGGCTGGCGGCCCTCGACTGGCTTTCGGCGGAGCTCGACCGGGCGTTCGCCGACACCGCCACGCATCCCCTGCTGCGCGCGCTCTCGCCAACGATCGCGGCATGCGAGCTTTCGCGCGAGCCGTTCGAACGGCTGATCGAGGCCAACCGCGTCGACCAGCGCGTCCACAGTTACGACACCTGGGACGCACTGCTCGGCTACTGCCATCTCTCCGCGGATCCGGTCGGCGAGCTGGTGCTGTGCGTGTTCGGCGCCGCGACCGCGGAGCGCGTCGCGCTGTCGAACGCCGTGTGCACCGCGCTGCAGCTGACGGAACACTGGCAGGACGTTCGCGAGGACCTCGCTCGTGGGAGGGTCTACCTCCCGCTCGAGGATCTCGCCCGCCACGGCTGCACGATCGAGGATCTGTCGGCGGATCGCGTCGGTGACCGGCTGCGGCGCGTGCTCGCACTCGAGGCCGCGCGTACGGCGGCGCTCTTCCGCGAGGGCGACGCGCTCGTGGCGAGCCTGCGCGGCTGGCCGCGACTCGCGGTCGCCGGCTACGCCGGCGGTGGGCGCGCGGCGCTGGAGGCGATCGCGCTGGCCGACTACGAGGTGCTCGCGCTCACTCCGCGACCGACGCGCCGGCGCACGCTCGGAGCAATCGTCCGCCTGCTCGTCCGGGCCGCCGGCGGATGAGCGATGCGGCCGTCCGGTACTGCGCGCGGATCACACGGCGCCAGGCCGCGAACTTCTACTACGGAATGCGCCTGCTGCCGGCGCCCAAGCGCGAGGCGCTGTTCGCGATCTACGCCTTCGCCAGGCGCATCGACGACATCGGCGACGGCACCCTGCCCGCCGAGCGCAAGCGCGCGCTGCTCGACGAAGCCGCGACGTCGCTCGGCGAGTCACCTGCGGACGATCTCGTGCTCGCCGGCCTGCACCGCGCCGAGCGTCGCTTCCCGCTTCCGCGCGAGTCGTTTCTCGACCTGATCGAGGGTGTGCGGATGGACGTGGACGGAGTGACCTACGCGAGCTTCGACGAACTGGTCGTCTACTGCCGGCGAGTCGCCGGCTCGATCGGGCGCCTGTGCGTCTCCGTCTACGGCAGCGACGATCCCCGCGCGGGTCGACTTGCCGACGACCTCGGCGTCGCGCTCCAGCTGACCAACATCCTGCGCGACGTGCGCGAGGACGCCGAGCACGGACGAACCTATCTGCCGGCCGAGGATCTCGAGCGCTTCGGCGCGCCGAGTCCTGAGACGATCGGGCCGCTGGTCGCCTTCGAAGCCGGGCGAGCACGCGAGTGGTATTCACGCGGGCTGGAGCTGACGGCGCTGCTCGACCGCCGCAGCGCCGCCTGCGTGCTCGCGATGAGCGGCATCTACCGCCGTCTGCTCGAGCGCATCGCCGACGACCCGCAGGCGATCCTGCAAAGGCGAGTCGCGCTGCCCACCTCGACCAAGCTCGCCGTGGCTGCCCGCAGCCTGCTCGGAGCGGGCCGGTGAACGTCGTGGTCGTCGGCGGCGGCGTCGCGGGCATCGTCGCGGCGCTGGACTGCGCCGCGGGCGGCGCCGCCGTCACGCTCGTCGAGGTGCGCCCCCGGCTCGGCGGCGCTGCCTACTCGGTGGCACGTGACGATCTGTGGCTCGACAACGGGCAGCATGTCTTCCTGCGCTGCTGCGCGGCCTACCGCGCCCTGCTCGAGCGGCTCGGCAGCGATCCGCTGGTCGAGCTTCAGCCGCGGCTCGACATTCCCGTGCTCGCACCCGGCCGCGACACGGTCAGACTGCGCCGCAGCGGCGCGCGCCCACCGCTTCATCTGGCCGGCGCGCTGCTTCGCTACTCGCATCTCTCGCTGCGTGAGCGGATCTCCGCGGGACGTGCCGCGCTCGCGCTCGGGCGAGCGCCGCTCGACGACTCGCGCACGCTCGGCGAGTGGCTGACCGACCACGGGCAGAGCCCGCGCGCGATCGCCGCGCTGTGGGACCTGATCGCACTGCCGACGCTCAACCTGCCCGCGGCCGAGGCTTCGCTCGCGCTCGGCGCGTTCGTCTTCCAGCATGGCC
This sequence comes from uncultured Solirubrobacteraceae bacterium, assembly GCA_964483345.1. GTDB lineage: Bacteria > Actinomycetota > Thermoleophilia > Solirubrobacterales > Solirubrobacteraceae > Palsa-513. Next base: position 23,476 of record CAZABN010000002.1, on the reverse strand, counting down.
TGCTCGCCGACGCCGCGGCCGGTGACGTCGGTCTGCATCGCGCACCGCTGCAGGCGATCATCGGCGAGCCCGCGGTGCGCGCCCTGGCGAGCGCCGGCGTCACCGTTCACCTGCGCTGGCCGGTTGCGCGCGTGACCTCGATCGGCGACCGCTTCGCGGTCGTCGGCGCGGACTCCTGGCTGGGCGCGGACGGCGTGGTGATCGCGGTGCCGCACGACCGCGCGGCGGCGCTGGCGCCGGCGGAGGCGCTGCGAGGGGCCGCCTGGCCCGGAGCGCTGCGATCCTCGCCGATCGTGAACCTCCATGTCGTCTACGACCGCCGCGTGCTCGAGCACCGCTTCGCGGCGGGTGTCGACACGCCCGTGCAGTACGTCTTCGACCGCACCCCTCTGGATTGGACCGCGGGCCAGTACCTCGCCGTCTCGCTGTCGGGCGCGCGCGCCGAGATGGGGATGAGCACGGCAGCGCTGCGCGAGCGCTACCTGCCTGCGCTGACCGAGCTGTTGCCGGCTGCGCGCGATGCTCGCGTCGAGAGCTTCAGCGCGACCAAGGAGCACGCCGCCACGTTCCGCGCGTCACCCGGGACAGCGGCGCTGCGGCCCGGGCCCGCCACCGCCCTCGAAGGCCTCGTGCTCGCCGGCGCCTGGACCGCGACCGGCTGGCCGGCGACCCTGGAGAGCGCGGCGCTGAGCGGCCACGCCGCCGCCGAGGTGCTGCTCGGGCAGCTCTGAGCGGCGCCGTGCTACGGCGTGAGGTCGAGCGCGGCGAGCAGCTCCTCCGGGCGCAGACCGCTGACACGGATCAGCTTGAGGCGGCCGCGCTCGCCGCGGATCACCTCGACGCGCGAGGGCGCGACGTTCGCCCGTTGTGCAATCAGGCGGCACAGCGCGCGGTTCGCCTCCCCGTCGACCGGCGGCGCGCAGACGCGCGCCGCCAGCACGCCGTCGCGAAACCCGAGCAGCTCATCGCGCGAGGACCGCGGCTGCAGGCGCACCTCGATCCGCGCCTCGTCCATGCGTGGAATCTAGCTCCGATGCGCCCTCCGTACGACTGATCGGTTAGGCTCGCGCCGTGTTCCACGCCCTGGTCGCAGCCACCGTCTTCCACGATCGAAGCAAGACGCTGTTCTTCATCGCCGCCGGCCTTCTCGTGGCCTGGGCGGTGTTCGTCTCGGCGATCGGGATCCGCAGCGAGCGCTTCCCCTCATCGGCGCGCCAGGGCCGACTGCTGACCGCCGGCACCGCCGCGCTGGTGGCGTTCGCGGTGGCGATGGCGGTCGCGACGGCCAAGACACCGCCGGGCGTGCCGCCATACAAGTCCCCGGTGGTGACCAACGGCGTGGCGCCGCAGGTCACGCCGGTGAATGCCGCGCCGACCAACGGCCCGCTCCAGCTCTCCGCCAACCCCCAGGGGCAGCTCGCCTACAACACGACGGCGCTCAGTGCCGGCTCGAGTCACGTGACGATCGACTTCACCAACCACTCCCCGCTCGACCACAACGTCACGATCGCCAACGCGCAGGGAAAGGTGCTCGGCCACACGCCGACCTTCATGGGAGGCACGAAGGTGCTGACCCTCAACCTGCCGCCCGGGACCTACACCTTCTACTGCTCGGTTCCCGGCCACGAGATGGCCGGGATGAAGGGGACGCTCACCGTCCGCTAACCGGCCGTCCGCGGATTGGGCTCCGGGTCGAACCCGGCACACGCGAGCACGGGCAGCGGCGGGTAGCGCGCGAAGGACTCCGGTTGCGTGCGCGAACGCTCGCACAGGGAGAAGACCGAGCCTCGCGAGTTGGACACCAGCCGCTGGTGCACGCAGCGATCGCACAATCCTGGGGGTAGTGCCGGGGCCAACCCTCGGGCACTATACTTTATGAAGTGACTACTTTCGGCCGCCTGCTCGGGTTCCTGCGCCCCTACCGCCGAGGCGTCATCTGGTCCGGAGCACTCGCGGCGCTGGCGATGGTCGCGACGGTCGCGATCCCGGAGCTCTCGGGCGAGGCGATTGACGCGATCAACGCCCACCACCGTGGCGCCCTGCTGACGATCGCGCTGTGGGTGGTGGCCGCCGGACTGATCCGGCTCGGGCTCTCCGCGGCTCGGCGGCTGGTCGCCGGGCGCGTTTCGCTCGGCGTCGAGTACGACCTGCGCAACCTCATGTTCCGCCAGCTTCAGTCCCTCGAGCTCGCCTTCTTCGACCGCCAGCAGACCGGCCAGCTGATGTCGCGCGTAACCGTCGACCTGCAGGCGATCCGCTTCTTCCTCGGCTACGGACTCGTGTTCATCGTGCAATCCGGGCTCGCGATCGTGCTCGCCGCGGTCGCGATGTTCCTGATCGAGCCGAGCCTTGCGGCGATCGCGCTCGCCCCGGTGCCCTTCGTCGTCTACGTCACCAACCGCTACAGCCGCGTCGCGCGACCGGCGCTGCAGGAGGTCCAGCAGCGGATCGGCGAGCTGACCGCCGACGTCCAGGAGAACATCGCCGGAGTCCGCGTCGTCAAGGCGTTCGCCCGCGAGGCCCACCAGCGCGCTCGATTCGAGCGCAGCGTCGCGCGTGTCTTCGAGCAGTCGATGGTGGAGGCGCGAATGCAGGCCCGCTACAACCCGCTGATCGGGTTTCTGCCGCAGATCGGGCTGGCGGCGATCCTGCTGATCGGGGGCCACGCCGTGATCCACGCACAGCTCAAGATCGGCCAGTTCACGGCCTTCTACATCTACCTGCTGATGCTGCTGAGCCCGATGCGCACGCTCGGCGTCTCGCTCGGCATGGCCCAGCGGGCCACCGCCTCCGGCGCGCGCGTGTTCGAGCTGCTCGACCGCTCGCCGGAGCTGACCTCACCGGCCGGCGCGCCGCCGCTCCCGCCCGGCAGTGGCAGCGTGCGCTTCGAGGGCGTCACGATGCGCTACGCCGGCGCGGGCAGGCCGGCGCTGCGCGACGTCGACCTCGAGATCGCGGCGGGACGAACGGTGGCGCTCGTCGGCGCAACCGGCTCGGGCAAGACGACGCTGGCCGCGCTGGTGGCGCGGCTCTATGACCCGACCGAAGGGCGCGTGCTCGTCGACGGAGCCGACCTGGCACTCGTCGACGTCGCGTCGGTGCGCTCGGCGGTCGCCGTGACCGGCGACGATCCCTTCCTCTTCAGCACCAGCGTGCATGAGAACATCGCCTATGCGCGTCCGGATGCCAGCCGCGCCGAGGTTCAGGAGGCAGCACGACGGGCACAGGCCGACGGGTTCATCCAGCGGCTGCCGGACGGCTACGACACGCGCGTCGGCGAGCGCGGGCTGTCGCTCTCGGGCGGCCAGCGCCAGCGAATCGCGATCGCCCGGGCCCTGCTCGCCGACCCGCGAATCCTGATCCTCGACGACGCGACCTCCTCGGTCGACGCCACGACCGAGCGCGATATCAAGCGGGCGCTCGGCGAGGTGATGGCCGGCCGGACCACGTTGATAATCGCCCACCGCCTCTCGACGATCGCGCTGGCCGACGAGATCATCGTGCTCGAGGACGGCGCCGTGCTGGCGCAGGGCACGCATGACGAGCTGCTGGAGCGCGCACCGCTGTACCGCGAGATCGTGGAGAAGGGCCTTCCCGACAGCGTCTTTCTCACCCGCAAGCCGCGTGAGCGGCAGGTGGCAGGGCTGTGACGAGCGCCCCCACCTCGCGCGCCGCTGAGCTGCGACGCCGGCTGCGCGGGACCAGCGGTCGCGGGCGCCGTCTGCGGGGACTCGCGGCGCTGCTCGCTCCCTACCGCCTGCGCGTCGTGGCGATGCTCGTGTCGCTGGTCGTCGGCACGGCCGCGTCGCTGGCCCCGGCGCTGCTCGCCAAGCTGGCGATCGACGACGGGATCCTGCCGCACAACATGCACCGCCTCGCGGTGATCGTGGTGTGGTTCGTCGTCGCCGCACTGGTCGTCTGGGTCGCCACGGCTGCCCAGACGTTCCTTGTCGAATGGGTCGGCCAGCGCGCGCTCGCCGACCTGCGGCTGGCGATCTTCGCGCATCTTCAGCGCCTTCCGGTGAGCTTCTACGAACGCCGGCCCACGGGCGCGCTGATCTCGCGCATGACCAACGACGTCGAGGCGCTCGACACGCTTGTCACCGACAGCGTGGTGACCCTCTTTCAGGGTGGTCTGACGCTGATCGGAACGCTCGGCATCCTCGTCTACCTCGACGTTCACCTGGCGTTGCTCACGTTCATCATGCTGCCGCTGATCCTGCTCGGCTCGCTGGTCTTCCGGATCGCCTCCGCGGACGCCTACAGGCGCACGCGCGAGACGATCGGCCACATCACGGGGTACCTGCAGGAGTCGATCTCCGGCGTGCGGGTCGTGCGCACGTTCGGCCAGGAGGCTCGCCACGCAGACGAGTTCGCCGCGCTGAACGAGCTCAACCGCGGCGCGAACATGACGACGGTGAACATGAACGCCGCCTACTTTCCCGTGATCGAGTTCATCTCGGCGGTCGCGATCGTCGCGGTACTGCTCTACGGCGGCGGCCAGGTCATCGACGGAGCGATCAAGATCGGCGTGCTGGTCGGCTTCCTCGCCGCGCTGAACAACTTCTTCGACCCGATCACGCAGCTCTCGCAGCTGTACACGACCTACCAGTCGGGCATGGCGGCGTTGGACAAGATCTTCGAATTGCTGGACGAGCAGCCGGACATGCTCGAGCGCACCGATGCCGAGGCGCTCGGCCCGATTCGCGGCGAGCTGCGCTTCGAGCACGTGAGCTTCGCCTACACCAAGCCCGACGGCGAGCATGACCGCCTTGCGCTCGACGACATCGACCTCAGCGTCGCGCCCGGGGAGACGGTCGCCCTGGTCGGCGCCACCGGTGCCGGCAAATCGACGTTCGCGAAGCTGGTCGCGCGCTTCTACGACCCCACGCTTGGCCGCGTCGTGATCGACGGCCGCGACGTGCGCGACGTCACCTACCAATCGCTGCGCTCGCAGCTCGGCATCGTCCCCCAGGAGGCCTTCCTCTTCTCGGGGAGCGTCGCGTCGAACATCGCCTTCGGCGCTCCCGGCGCGAGTGAAGCGGAGATCGAAGCCGCCGCTCGCGCGGTCGGCGCACACGAGTTCATCGAGGGACTCGAGCACGGCTACCAGACCGAGGTCGGCGAGCGCGGCACCCAGCTCTCGGCCGGCCAGCGCCAGCTCGTCGCCTTTGCGCGCGCGATGATCGCCGACCCGCGCATCCTCGTGCTCGACGAGGCAACGTCGAACGTCGACCTGCACACCGAGAGCCGGATCGAACACGGCCTGCGCCGCCTGCTGGCCGGTCGCACGGCGATCGTGATCGCGCACCGGCTCTCGACGATCAAGAGCGCGAGCAGGATCGTGGTGCTGGCGGGCGGGCGGATCGTCGAGCAGGGCACGCACGAGGAGCTGCTGGCCGCGGCCGGCGCCTACGCCGAGCTCTACCGCGACTGGTCGCACGCGGCTGCCGCGGCGTGACAGATGTCACGCCGAGATCAGGACGCTCGCCACTTCCGCTGCTGCCGCGGCGACCCTATTGTCTGAGCCAGGATGAACGCGATCGAGGTCAGCGGGCTTGTCAAGCGCTACGACCAGCTCGAGGCCGTTCGCGGCGTCTCCTTCGAGGTCGCCGTCGGCGAGGTCTTCTGCCTGCTCGGCCCCAACGGCGCCGGCAAGACGACGATCACCGAGATCCTCGAGGGCTACCGTTCGCGCAGCGCCGGCGAGGCCAGCGTGCTGGGCCTCGACCCCGCGGCCGGCGCGCGCGAGCTGCGTGAGCGGGTCGGCATCGTGCTGCAGTCCTGCGGCGTGCAGGAATACCTGACGGTCGGCGAGCTGCTCGAGATGTACGGGCGCTACCACCGCCACTCCCGCAGCGCCGACGAGCTGATCGAGCTCGTCGAGCTCGACGCCAAGCGCGACACGTGCGCCGCGGAGCTCTCAGGCGGCCAGCGGCGGCGGCTCGATCTCGCGCTGGCACTGGTCGGCGACCCCGACCTGGTCTTCCTCGACGAACCGACGACGGGCTTCGACCCCCAGGCCCGCCGCCAGGCCTGGGCCACGATCCGCGCGCTCTGCGGCCTCGGCAAGACGATCTTCCTGACGACCCACTTCATGGACGAGGCGCAGACGCTGGCCAACCGCGTCGCCGTGATGCGCGCCGGCGAGATTATCGCGATCGGGCCTCCCAACGAGCTCGGCGGCCGCGACGCGCGCCCGGCGGAGATCCGCTTCGAGCTGCCCGACGGCTGCGCGCTCGATCAGCTTCCCGAGGTACCGGCGCAGGAGCGACGCGCCGAGGGCCGGCGGGTGTTGATCCGCACCCACCAGCCGGTCCGCGCGACCGCGGAGATCACCGCCTGGGCGCTCGAGCACGAGCTCGAGCTCGCCCAGTTCTCCGTCACTCAGCCGACGCTCGAGGACGTCTACCTCGAACTGACCGGCGAGCACGTCGCGGACGAACGGGCTCAGATCGAGGCGCTACGGCGATGAACGACGTCCAAACCACCAGCCTGCGGCGCGACATCGGGCTGACCGCCTGGCAGGCGCTCTACGAGCAGCGCGCCTTCTGGCGAAATCGCGCCCGCGCCTTCTTCGCCTTCCTGATGCCGATCATGTTCCTCGTGATCTTCGCGTCGATCTTCGGCAAGAACACGATCTCGACGCGCGCCGGCCTGCCCTACAACGACTTCTTCGTGCCCGGCATCCTTGCCTACGGGATCATCGCGACGACGTTCTTCAACAATGCCGTCAGCACGGCGATCCTGCGCGACCAGGGGGTCCTGAAGCGGATGCAGGGAACGCCGCTGCCCCGCTGGTCCTACATCGCCGGACGGATCGCATCGTCCAGCGTCACGACGCTGATCATGACCGCACTGGTGCTGCTGATCGGGAGACTCGGCTACAGCGTCCACGTTCGCAGCGCGACGCTCGCGGGCTTCTTCGTCGCGCTCGTGCTGGGCAGCGCCTGCTTCACGACGCTCGGGATCGGCATCGTCCGCTACATCCGCAACGCCGACGCCGCGCCGGCGGTGCTCAACTTCGCGATCCTCCCTCTGACGTTCATCTCGGGGATCTGGTTCGTGACCGACACCCAGACCGCATGGCTGCGCCACGTAGCCGAGGTCTTCCCCGTCCACGCCCTCGCCGACGCCCTGCAGTATGCGTTCAACCCCGCCACCACCGGCTCGGGGATCAAGGGCAACGACGTGCTCGTGCTCGGGATCTGGCTGATCGTCGGGGTCGTGCTGATGATCCGCTTCCTGCGCCAGCCGCTCGGCGAGGCGTGAGCGAAACGGGCTGCGACCCACCGGATGGACCGCGCCGGGGCTTCGTCTCGCCGCTGGTGCTCGGCTCGATCTGGCTCCCCTTCCTCGCCTTCCCGGCGCTCGACCTCGCCGACGCGCACATCTCCGCCGCACACCGCGTGCTGGCCTTCGTTGGCGCCGGCCTCTTCGTCGTCTCCTACTGCGCGGTGCTTGCACGGCCCGAGCACTTGGCGCGGCGCCCCCTGGCGCTTGCGGTCAGCGTCCTCTTGATCTCGCTGGCCACCGCGATGACCACGCTCGACAGCGACGCCTGGGCTTCGCTGTTCGTCTACGCCGCCGCCGCGGGAGCGCTCGTGCTCCCCGAGCGCGCGGCGACCGCCTACGTCCTTGCGACCGCCGCGCTCGCCGCCGCTGTGACGGCCGTCCAGGGAGCGGACTCGAGCGTCGTCTTGAGCGTCGCGGTCGGCTCCGCCGGGATCGGCTTGCTGGTGATCGCCGTCGGCCAGCTGCGGGGGCGCAACATCGAGCTGGCGCGGGCGCGAACGGAGCTCGCCGAACTCGCCGTGGCGACGGAGCGCGAGCGCTTCGCGCGCGACCTGCACGATCTGCTCGGTCACAGCCTTTCCGTGATCTCGCTGAAGGCCCAGCTCGCACGGCGCCTGCTGGCCGGCGCGCCCGAGGAGGCTGAAACCCACGTCGCGGACATCGAGACGGTCGCCCGTGAGGCGCTGAGCGAGGTGCGTGACGCGGTCAGCGGCTACCGCCAGCCGACGCTCGAGGCCGCGCTGTCGGCGGCGCGGCTCGCGCTCGAGGCGGCGAGCATCGACGCCCACATCGAGACCGCGTCCGCGGATCTGGCGCCGGCGACCGAGGGTGTCCTCGCCTGGGCGGTCCGCGAGGGCACGACCAACGTGATCCGCCACAGCGGTTCGCGCAACTGCTGGATTCGCGTCGGCTACGGCGAGAGCTTTGCCGCGCTCGAGATACTCGACGACGGCCGCCCCGGCGGCCACGCCGTGGCCGCTGGGGGGAGCGGCCTGCGCGGTCTGCGCGAGCGCGCCTCGGCGGTTGCCGGCGCGGTGGAGAGCGGCGCGCGCCCCGAGGGCGGCTACCGGTTGGCGGTCATGCTGCCGCGCAGCGCCCGATGATCCGCGTCCTGATCGCCGAGGACCAGGCGATGGTGCGCGGCGCCCTCGCGAGCCTGCTAGCGCTCGAGGATGATCTCGACGTCGTGGCCGAGGTCGCCCGCGGCGACGAGGTGCTCGCCGCGGTGCACGCCTGTGCTCCGGATGTCGCCCTGCTCGACATCGAGATGCCGGGCGCGAACGGCCTCGAGGTCTGCGAGCAGCTCTCCGCCGCCGCGCCGGAGGTACGCGTGATGATCCTGACCACGTTCGGGCGACCTGGCTACCTGCTGCGCGCGATGCAGGGCGGAGCCGCCGGCTTCCTGCTCAAGGACGCCCCGGCTCCGGAGCTGGCCGAGGCGATTCGCCGCGCCGTCGCCGGCGAGCGCATCGTCGATCCAGCGCTGGCCGCCGCGGCGCTGCGGGAGGGAGCGAATCCGCTGACCGCACGTGAGCGTGAGGTGCTCTCGATCGCGCGGCGGGAGGGAACGATCGCGGAGCTGGCCGCCGCTCTGCACCTCTCGCACGGAACGACGCGCAACCACCTCTCGGCGATCATGCGCAAGCTGGGGGCGTCGAGCCGGATCGAGGCGATCGGCATCGCCGAGCGCCAGGGCTGGCTCTGAGCGGGCAACCCGGCGATCTATAATCGAGCGGTCGCGGCCAAGCGGACCGTCGACGGCTGCGATGGTCGCAGATCCACGCTTTGCGGGATGGTGTAATCGGCAACACGTCTGCCTCTGGAGCAGAAATTTGGGGTTCGAGTCCCTGTCCCGCAGTTGACGCCGCTCCGCCACCGCTGCCCGCTGGCGAACCACACCGCCGGCGCCTCGACGGAGCGCCACACCGGCTCAGCTCATCAGCATCCAGCAGGCGGCGGTCCAGTAGAAGCGTGTCGTGCCGCCGAGCAGCGGGTGTGGCAGTGCGATCGTCGCGTAGAGGCCGTGGAACGTGACGGGCGCGGTCGCGAGCGCGCGCAGGTCGGCGCGCAGCGCGGCGCCGCCGCCGGGCTTGGCGAGCAGACGAGCGCTGCGGGCATCCCAGCGCTGCGCGCAGGTCCTGCCGTCGACGGTCGTCGCGAGCGGCGCGTAGAGCTTGCCGCAGGCGGCGGCGCCGTCGTGGTTGAGCTCCGCGCTGATCACGGTCGACGCCGCGGCACGCAGGTTCGCCGTCGAACCGACGACGTCCGCCGCCGAAGCGCTGGCCGACAGCCCGAAGGCGAGCACGCCGGCGCAGGCAAGCACCTCAAACGCCCGTCTCATCCGCGGGAGCGTAACCGCAAGGCCGGTGGTCGCATACCGAAGATCGACGTCTGTTCGATCAGTCCGGTGCGAACACCGGCGTGATCTGGTCCTCGAGGCCTGAGTCGAGCACCAGCAGGACCTGGTCACCGGCTTCGACGACCGTGTCGGCGGTCGGCACGAAGCCGCGCCCGTCGCGCAGCACGGAGATGATCAGGCTGCCCTGCGGCAGCGCGACATCGGCCACGCGCTTGGACGCCGCGGGCGCCGCCTCCTGCACCTCCAGTTCGATGATCTCGAGCCTCTCCTCCTCGAGCGCGAGCAGATGGACGAGGCCGTAGCGGGGCACCTCGTGCTCGATCAGGCGCAGGATCAGGTCCGTCGCCGAGACCACCGGCTGGATCCCGAGCAGCTTGAAGTGCTGCAGGTTGCGTGGGTTGTTGACGCGGGCGATCACCCGCTCGCAGAGGTACTTCTCCTTCGCCACCTGGCAGACCAGCATGTTGTCCTCGTCGTCGCCGGTCACCGCCACCACCAGGTCGGCGCGCTGGATGCCGGCACGCTCCAGGACCCACAGCTCGGTCGCGTCGCCGTACTGGACCGCGTGCTCGAGCTCCTCCTCGACGACCAGGTAGCGCCGGCGGTCCGCCTCCAGCAGCGTCACCTCGTGTCCCTTCGCGATCAGCTCACGGCTCAGGTTGAGCCCGACCTTGCCGGACCCGACGACGATCACGTACACCGCTACTGCTCCGCGCCGAGCGCCTGCTCGAACATCTCGATCGCGTGCTGCGTGGGCGAGATCGTGTGCAGGCCCTGCTCGGCGTACCAGGCTGCGCGCGCCGGGTCCATCACGCGGCAGAGCACCTTGTCGATGCCAAAGCGGCGCTTGACGATCTGCGCCACCGTCAGGTTGGTGTTGTCGCCGTCGGTGGAGGCGATGAACACGTCGGCCCGCTGGACGCCCGCCTCGATCAGCGCGTCGACCTCGAGCGCGGTGCCGACCGTGAAGATGCCGCCGGCGTCCTCCCAGGTCTGACCCTCGATCTCGACGAGCCGCTCGTGCGAGAGCGGGTCCTCATCCAAGACGGACACCTCGTGGCCCTGCGCGAGGGCACGCTTGGCGACGGCGGATCCCACGCGGCCCGCTCCGACGATCAACACGAACATCTGGCCTGATGCTACTGGTCGGGCGCTCCGGCGCGCACCGGCGCGGGCGTGCGCGCAGGGGCGGTGAGGATCACGCGGCAGCGAGCACGGTCGACGACGTAGCGGATCGTCTCCGAAACGGTGCTCTCGCCGACCAGCGTTCTCCCGCCAAGCAGGGATCCGGCGCGGCTGCGGGCCGTCTCATCGGCCGCGAGCACGATCGCCTCGACGCCACGCCGGCGCGCCTCGTCGATGATCGCCTGGCCGAAGCGCCGCGCCCGGACCGTGGCGGTCGCGACCTCGACGCCGCCGTACTCCTCGCCGACGCGCTTCGCGCGCGCGAGCGCCGCCCGCGCCGCCTTCAGCTGCGGCTCGGGCAGCGGCGCATCGAGCGGCAGCGACATCGGGACACGGAAGATCCAGATCGCTTCGATCGTCGCCCGGTCGATCGCCGCCTCGTCGGCGCTCTCCGAGGAGACGAGCAGCGCCGCGGTCTGGACGAGGTCGTCGTCGAGCTCGCCGCCGAGCAGCGGCACGAGGATCGAGCCGAAGTCACGCTCGGGCGCGCGGGCGCGCAGCACGGCCTCCGGCACGGTGACGCGCGCGCCAACCGCTCGGCCCTCACGCTTGCGGTACAGCACGAAGAAGACGATGCCGGCAAGCACCCAGGCGAGCCCCACGTAACGGGCGCCTGAGTGCAGCACGATCACGGTGATCCAGCCGGCGCCCGAGAGCAGCGCGCCGAGCGCCGCCGGCAGCGGCAGCACGCCGCCTCGCACGCGGATCCCCCCCGGCATCCGGTACGGCCGCGGCCGCTCGGGCTCCCGGTAGCGGAGCACGCAGATCGATAGGTGCGCGATCGTGAAGGCGAGCATCGCGCCGAACGCGAAGATCCCGAAGAGGAAGTCGAGGTCGCCCGTGGCCACGAGCGCGCCCGCGATGATCGCGGCCAGGCCGATCAGCACGAACGGCGTCGCGCGCTGCGGATGCAGGCGCCCCAACGCGCTCGGGATCTGGCGATTGGTCGCGAGCGAGAAGGCGAGGCGCGAAAGGCCGAGCATCGCCGACCGCGCGGCGGCGATCAGGGTCAGGGCGGCTGCCGCTGCCACCGTGTACTTCAGCGTGTCGGCCAGCGCCCGCGGGTGGAAGCGCTCGACGATTCCGATCACCGGCGCGCCGAGGTGGCTCGTCGCGAGCGCCGAGTGGCCGCCCAGGATCGGCACGGCCGTGACCGCCACGACCGCCATGCCCACGTAGACGACGAGGATCGTGAGGCTGGCGCCCCAGGTGATGCGGCGAATGCCGGTGCGGCTCACCGCGAGCTCGCCGGAGAGTCCAGACGCCGATTCGAGGCTCATGAAGGCGACCGTCGTGATCGCGAGCGCGTAGATCACACCCGACCAGCTCGGCGCACTGCCCAGATGGATGTGAGCGGTGATCGTCGGCAGATGGAAGAACAGCACCAGCCCGATCACGATCACCACGAGTTGGATGACGACGTCCAGCGCGACGATCGCGAGGATCCGGCGCGCATGGCGCAACGAGGAGAACCCGAGGATGTTCACGATCGCGACGTAGGCGACGACGGCCAGCGCGAGGGCGACGCGCGGGGCGCCGTGGCCGAACGCCGGGATGAACGTGGCGAGGTAGTCCGCGGCGGTGAGCGCGCAGACCGCGATCAGGATCACGTAGTCGAGCAGCACCGCGGCGGCGGCGACGAAGCTGACGAGTTCGTTGAACGCGTAGCGGGCGAACACCGTCGAGCCGGCGTGGTCGGGATGCATCTTGGCGCCCTCGAGGTAGGTCATCGCGGTCAGCGCGAAGAACAGCCCGGCGCCGAGGTAGACGAGTGGCGTGAGGCCGAGCGCGTGCCCGGACACGATGCCCAGCGAGAAGTAGATCGAGCTCGCGAGCGACGTCCAGATGATCACGCCGAGGCGTGTCCAGCCGATCGAGCCCGTCCCCGGGCGCCACGAGACGCTCATCGTCGCGGGCGCTGCTGCGCGACGACCCACAGGCGACCCGCTCCGGCGGCGATCATCGCCGCACCGATCACGACGGCGAGCAGCGCGCCGCGCGCGATCAGCAGCACACCGAGCACGATCATCGCCGCCGACAGGACCCGCGTTGCGCCATCATGCACGGCGCGCCCTCGTCCTTGCGGCGACGGTCGTCGGCCCCTCATCGGCGCTATGTGATCAGGGGGATGATCAGGATCGCAACGATGTTCGCAACTTTGATCATCGGGTTGATCGCGGGTCCGGCCGTGTCCTTGAACGGGTCGCCCACGGTGTCGCCGGTGACGGACGCGGCGTGGGCGTCAGAGCCCTTGCCGCCGTAGGCGCCGTCCTCGATCAGCTTCTTGGCGTTGTCCCACGCGCCGCCGCCGGCCGTCATCAGCACGGCGAAGAAGAAGCCGACGACGATCACGCCGATCAGCATCCCTCCGAGCGCCTGGACGTCGATCAGGCCGACGACCAGCGTCAGCACGATCGGCAGCAGCGACGGCAGGATCATCTCGCGCTGCGCGGTGCGCGTGACGATGTCGACGCAGGTCGCGTAGTCGGGCTGCTCGGTTCCGTCCATGATCCCCGGCTTCTCGCGGAACTGCCGGCGGACCTCCTCGACGACGGCTCCGCCGGCGCGTCCGACGGCCTCGATCGACAGCGACGCGAACAGGCACACCATCATCCCGCCGATGATCAGGCCGATCAGCACGGGCGGCTGGGAGATCGAGAAGGCGTACACGTGCCCCTTTGCCGCCAGCTCGTCCTTGAAGCCGGCGAACAGCACGACCGCGGCAAGCACCGCCGAGCCGATCGCATAGCCCTTCGTGACGGCCTTCGTGGTGTTGCCGACCGCGTCCAGCGGGTCGGTGACGTTGCGGACCTCCTCCGGAAGGTCGGCCATCTCGGCGATCCCACCGGCGTTGTCCGTGATCGGACCGAACGCATCGAGCGCCACGATCAGGCCGGTCAGCGACAGCTGACCCATCACCGCGACGCCGATGCCGTAGATGCCGGTCGTCCCGCCGCCGGCGAGCTTCCACGACACGAGGATGCCGAGCACCAGCACGATCGCCGGCAGCGCGGTCGCCTGCAGGCCGGAGGCGAAGCCCTGGATGATGTTCGTGGCGTGACCGGTCAGCGAGGCCTTCGAGGTCTTCTTGACGGGTGAGAAGCGCGTCGAGGTGTAGTAGTCGGTCAGCACGAACAGGCAGGCTGTGACGACGATGCCGACGAGCGCGCAGAGGTAGAGCTTGACCCAGGTCGGAGCGCCGCCGCCGCTCTTGAGCGCGACGTTGTGCATCAGCCAGTAGGTGATCGGCGCGAACGCCGCGGCGGCGATCGCGGCCGAGGCGATCAGACCCTTGTAGAGCGCGCGCTCGACGTTGCCGACGCTCGAGCGCACGAAGAAGGTGCCGATGATCGAGGCGACGATCGCGACGCCGCCGAGCAGCAGCGGGAACAGCGCTACGCGCGTGCTCTGGTTGAACGTGAGCACGCCGAGCAGCATCACCGCGACGGCGGTGACCGCATAGGTCTCGAACAGGTCCGCAGCCATGCCGGCGCAGTCGCCGACGTTGTCGCCGACGTTGTCGGCGATCACCGCCGGGTTGCGCGGATCGTCCTCCGGGATGCCCGCCTCGACCTTGCCGACCAGGTCGGCGCCGACGTCGGCCGCCTTGGTGAAGATGCCGCCGCCGAGCCGCGCGAAGACGGAGATCAGCGAACCGCCGAAGCCGAGGCCGATCAGCGCGTCGATCGCCGTCTTGGGGCTGTCGTGGAAGATCGCGGTGAGAACGCCGTAGTAGCCCGAAACGCCGGTCAGCGCGAGGCCGACGACGAGCAGACCGGTGACCGCGCCGCCGCGGAAGGCCGCGCTCAGCGCCGGCGGCACGCCACCGCGGGCGGCCTCGGCGACGCGCGCGTTCGCGCGGACCGACACGTTCATGCCGATGTAGCCGGTCGAACCCGAGAGCAGGCCACCGACCGCGAAGCCGGCCGCGACCGCGATGTTCTGCACGAAGATCAGCGCGATGAACAGCACGACGCCGACGCCGGCGATCGTCGTGTACTGACGGTTCAGATATGCGCGGGCGCCGGCCTGGACAGCGGCGGAGATGCTCTGCATCCGCTCGTTGCCCGGCGAGAGTGCCAGCAACGCGCGCGCTGTGAGCGCTCCGTAAAGGACTGCGCACGCCGCACACACGAGGGCGACGACGACCCCGTGATTCGTCAGAAAATTACTCAAGGCAGCTCCTCACCATGACGTCTGCACGAGCGTTCGCACCGCCAGACACAACAGGAAAGCCGGACGGGATCACACGCCCGCCCGGCATGTAACAACAGCGCGCAGTCTATAGCTCGCGGCGCAACGGGGGCAGGCTCACGAGCCGGGCACCCAGAGGCGGCCGCTGCGCTGCGCGGGACCGGCGTCGGGCGTGCCGGTCTCGCCGGGCCCGCGCGCCGGCGCCGGAGCCGGGGGTGCGTCGGCGCCGCCGCCGCCGGCACCCGGCGCAGCCGTGGTCGTGGCTGCGCCCGCCACCCCGGCGAGCTTCGCGTACTCGAACTGGAGTGCGGAGATCGCCTCCCGCAGCGGGGCCAGCGTCGGTCCGGCCTCGCCTCGCTCGAGCACCGGCAGCAGCGCACGCGCGCCGTCGATCGCGTCGCGCACCTGGCCGAGGTCGCGTTCACCCTCGGTGCCCGGTTCCAGGCCCAGCCGGCGCCCCGCGAGGCTGATCAGCGACACGGCGGTCTGCACGATCACGTCCGCCGGCGTGAGCAGGCGCAGCTGCTCCTCCCACGCCGCGCGCAACTCCGCCTCGCTGGGCTCGCCCCCGCCGGCACTGATGTTCGACTCCTCCGATCCGGCGCTCATGCTGGAACCTCCTCCGAATAGGTCGCGCGTGTCCCGCGCACACAGCTCTCAAAGGCTTCGCGCATCGAGGCGCCCGCCTCGATCATCGCACGCTGGCGTTGCGCCCCGTTGGGCTCGCGGGACGGCGGCTCCAGGTCGAGCCTGTGGGCGGCGCGCGCCGGCGCGCTCCACGCGAGCAGGCGTTCGACGATCTCGACGGACGGGTACTCCTCGCCGGTCGCGAAATCGATCATCCGCCCGTCGAGCCCGTAGCGGATCGCGCGCCACATGTTCTCCTCGATCAGGTATCCCGCGAGCGGCTCGCCGCGATCACCCTCGTCGAGCTCGAGCAGCGCCTGGGCGACACAGGCGACGATCAGGCCCGCCAGCGCCTCGGACTCCGGCGCCGTGGCCTGGACGTCGCAGATCCGAACCTCGACGGTGCCATAGGAGAAATGCGGTCGCACCGACCACCACACCTGGGTGAACTCGATGATCGAGTGGGTCGCGATCAGCAGTTCGATGTAGCGGCGAAAGGCCGGCCAGCCGCCGAATGCATGCGGAACACCGCAGCGGGGGAAGCTGCGCGTGAAGGTCTGCGTGCGCGCCGAATGCAGTCCGGCGAGCCGGCCGTCGAGGAACGGGGAGTTCGCCGAGACCGCCAGCAGCAGCGGCAGCAGCGGTCGCATGCGGTCGCACACGCGCACCGCGCGGTCGATGTCGCGTACGCCGACGTGCACGTGCAGGCTGAAGGTGTTGTTGCGCCAGGCGACGTACTGCAGCCCGTCCTCGACGCGGTGGTAGTGCTCGTCGTCGATGACGGGCTGTTCACGGTAATCCGCCCACGGGTGCGTGCCCGTCGCCCCGAGCTCCGCGCCGCGTGAGCCCGCGAGCGCGAACAGCGCGCGCCGCCGTTCGCGCTGGCGGCGCAGCGCGTCGCCCAGATCCGCCCCGGCGCCGGAGATGATCTCGATCTCCGATGCGATCAGCTCGCCGGTGATGTGCTCGTGCAGCAGCGGATCGACGAGCGCCGCCGCGTCACGCAGCTCCGCGAAGCGGGGCGCCAGGTCGAGCGTCTGCGGGTCGAGGATCGAGAATTCCTCCTCGATCCCGACGGTCAGGTCGCTGGACGCCGCGAAAATCTCGACGGCGCGGTCGAGGTCGATCGTCGACAAGGGTCAGGCGAGGTAGAAGTAGAGCGCGTACAGCAGATCGACGGCCGGGCTCGAGGTGTGAACCGTCGTCTCCGGCGGGACGTCGAGCAGCGCGTCGGAGTAGTTGAAGATGATCTTCACGCCCGCGTCGACGAGGTCGTCCGCGAGTCCCTGCGCCGCAGCCGTCGGGACGGCGAGCACGCCGACGACAATGTCCTGGTCCTCGACGACCGCGCGCAGGTCGTCGTTGTGGCGCACGACGTGCTGGCCGATCCGCTTCCCGACCTTCGCGTGATCGGAATCGAAGATCGCCACCACACGGAAGCCGTGGTCGGCGAAGATCTCCGAGGAGGCGATCGCCGTGCCGAGGTGGCCGGCGCCGAACAGCGCGATGTTGTGCTGACCGGCGGTGCGGAGGATCTTGCGGATCTGCGCCAGCAGCGAGTCGACGTTGTAGCCGACGCCGCGCTTGCCGAACTTGCCGAAGCCGGACAGGTCGCGGCGAATCTGCGTCGAGTTCACGTGCGTGTATTCGGCGAGCTCGTGCGAGGAGATCGTCTCGCGGCCCATCTTGCGAGCCTGCGTGAGGACCTGGAGGTAGCGCGACAGCCGTGCCGCGACGCCGAGCGACAGGCGCTCGACGCTCGCCGCGGGATCCTCGGCCGCGGGCGGGAAATGATCGTCCGTCATCGGCGGCACTCTACTGAGCTTGTCGCGCAGAATTGTTTCGTCGACGGCGAAATCGAACAGCTCCTCGCCGTTCAGCGTGATCACCGGGATGCGTTCCAGGAAGGCGCGCAACAGCCCGTCATCACGCTCGATGTCGCGCTCGAGGAGCTCGAACGACAGCTCGGCGCGCACGCGTTCGAGCACCGCGCGCGCCTCGTCGCACAGACAGCATCCCGGACGGCCGTACAGCACCACGACGCTCACCGCAGCGGCCCCTCCCCCGTGGCGTAGACGTCGAGCTCGAGGTAGTCGGGGTAGCGAAGCGCTCGGCTGTCGAGCGCCGCGGCGGCGATCATCGCCGCGTTGTCGGTGCACAGCTCGG
Source organism: uncultured Solirubrobacteraceae bacterium (assembly GCA_964483345.1). Lineage (GTDB taxonomy): Bacteria > Actinomycetota > Thermoleophilia > Solirubrobacterales > Solirubrobacteraceae > Palsa-513. The sequence goes on along the minus strand of CAZABN010000002.1, from coordinate 5,649 downwards.
GCGCGGGCAGGAACAGCTCGACACCCAGCGTCTCGAGTCGCGCGCGCAGCGCGGTGTTCGCGGCCACGCCACCGCCGAGCGCCAGGCGCGTACGGCCGGAGCGCTCCAGACCGTGCAAGACACGCCGCACGAGCGCGTCGACGATCGCCCGCTGGTAGGCGGCGGCGAGGTTCGCCCGCACCTGCGGATCGCTCGCATCGACCTCGCGGGTCTTGTAGAGCAGCGCCGTCTTCAGGCCGGCGAAGGAGAAGTCCGCGCTGCGCCCCGTCGGAAAGTCGTAGCTGTCCGGGTCGCCGCCGGCGGCCAAACGCGAGAGCGCCGGCCCGCCCGGGTAGCCGAGGCCGAGCATCCGCGCGCCCTTGTCGAAGGCCTCGCCCGCGGCGTCATCGAGCGTTCGGGCCAGCACCTCGACTGCCCCTCCGCGCTCGCTCACGTCGAGCAGCAGCGTGTGCCCGCCCGAGGCGATCAGCGCCAGAAACGGCGGTTCGAACCGGGCCGGCGCGAGGTACGCCGCCGCGATGTGGCCCTCGAGATGGTCGATCGGCGCGAATGGAAGCTCGCGCGCGGCGGCGAAGCCCTTCGCGGCGCAGAAGCCGACGAGCAATGCGCCGATCAGGCCCGGTCCGCGGGTCGCGGCGACAAGCGAGACCTGCTCGACGGCGACCCCGGCCCGCGCGAAGGCCTCCCCCACCACGGCGTCGATCAACTCGAGGTGATGGCGGGCCGCGATCTCCGGCACCACGCCGCCGAAGCGGTCGTGGACCTCCTGGGACGAGATGACGTTCGCGAGGACCGTGCCGTCAAGGCCGACCAGCGCGGCACAGGTGTCGTCGCAGCTGGTTTCGAGGGCGAGGATCACGGGCGGTGGTGCGCGACCGGGTCCGCCGCCGGCACGTCGTCGAGGCGCCCCTCGAGCGTTGCCGGGGTGCGCCACATGATCAGGGCGTCCTCGCCGTTGTCCTGGTAGTAGCGGCGCCGCAGCCCCGCGATGCGGAAGCCGTCGCGCTGGTAGAGCTCGATCGCCGCCTGGTTGGACCGGCGCACCTCGAGCGTGAACTGGGCGCTCGCGTCGCCCGCCCGTGCGTAGAGCTCGGCGAGCAGGGCCGAGCCGATCCCCCGCCGCCGCAGGTCGGGGTCGACGGCGATGTTCATCACGTGCCAGACCGTGTCGTAGCGCGAGCACACGGTGTAGCCGGCCAGCTTCGCGTCGAGCGTCGCGGCGAGACACAGGCCGGTCGGCTTCGACATCTCGAGCACGAACATCGCGATCGACCACGGCGTCGGAAACGCGCGCCGCTCGATCGCGGCGACCGCCGGGAGGTCGCCGTAGGCAAGCGAGCGGACCTCGAGTGACGCCTGCTCGCTCATCGCGCTCGCGCGTCCAGTGCGAGCTCCGCGTCGGCGAGCCGCTGGTAGTCGGGGGCGGCGATGGTGACGTGCCCGGTCATCGCGAGCCGGCAGATCGCCGCCGCGCTGACTGCGTGCAGGTGGCTGTCGGGGGGCGCGACGGCGACGGCGCCCCGCTCGATCGACTCGCGGTAGCGCAGCGCGCCGTCACCGATCGCCAGCGCGTCCGGGCCGCCGGTGAGCGCGAGCCCGGCGATTTCGTCCGGACGGCAGACACGCGGTGCGAGCAGCTCCTCGCCGTCGCGGTAGACGGCGATGAACGCCTCCCCTCTGCGCGCATCGAGCACACTCGCCACGGTGCGAGCACCGGCGGGCTCGGCGAGTGCCCGCAGCGTCCCGACACCGACCAGCGTCGCGCCGTTCGCGAGGGCGATGCCGTGCGCACTCGCCAGGCCGATTCGCAGTCCGGTGTAGCCGCCGGGGCCGACGCCCACGGCGAGGCGTCCGACCTGCGCCCAGCCGATCGCTGCCTCGTCGAGCAGGTCGAGAGCCAGGGCCAGCAGGCGCCCGGTGTGGGCCGGGCGCCCGCCCGCAGCCACGTCATCGCGCGCTTCGCGCAGCCAGCCGTCGGACCGCGCGAGCGCGACGGCGGTCGAGGAGGTCGCGGTGTCGAAGCCGAGCACGTTCAACCGCGCACCTCCACCCGCCGGCGGTCTCCCTGGAGGTGCGTGAGCTCGACGGTCATCCGTGGCGCCGTCCCCAGCTCACCGGCGCTCGCGGGCGGCCACTCGACGAAGGTGATCCTGTCCCTGCCGACGTAGTCGGCCAATAAATCTGGATCCTCGCGCTCCAGGCCGCCCAGCCGGTACAGATCGACGTGGGCGACGACCAGTCCGTCCGCGGCGCCGTAGCGGTGGGCGATCGCGAACGTCGGGCTCGTCACCGGGACGCGCACACCGAGCGCCCGGCAGGCGCCGCGGACGAGCGTCGTCTTTCCCGCCCCCAGGTCGCCGCGCACGTGCACGAGATCGCCCGCCGCCAGCCGCGCGGCGAGGTCCGCGCCAACCGCCTCCGTCGCAGCCGGACCGTCGGTCTCGAAGACCTCCACGCGGTTCAGAACAGCCCCAGCTGCTCGGCTGCGGGCTCGGCGCTCGCGAGCACCGGCGGCGGCGCGGGCGGCGGCTCCGGCTCGGTCACGGTCCGCGCGTCCGCGGCGGGCGCCGGCACCGGCGCCGGGAGGGCGAGCACGGCGGGGAGCGCGTGAAAGTCCTCGCGCAGCGACTCCATCGTACGGGGCGTGTAGAGCGCGGCCGCCGGGTGGTAGATCGGGAACAGCCGCGTCGTGTGCGAGCCGATCGTGTGAACCTCGACCTGCCCGTGAACGCGCGTGATCCCCGCCGGGTCCGCGCGCAGGAGCTTGGTCGCGAAGTTTCCGAGCGTGCAGATCACACGCGGAGCCACGAGCTCGATCTGGCTGATCAGGTAGGGGGTGCAGTTGTCGATCTCGCCGGGCCGCGGATCGCGGTTGCCGGGTGGGCGGCACTTCAGCACGTTGGCGATGAAGACCTCGGCGCGGCTCAGGCCGATCTCGCCGAGCAGCGTCTCCAGCAGCTTGCCGGCGGCGCCAACGAACGGGAGGCCCTGCAGATCCTCGTTGGCGCCGGGCGCCTCCCCGACGAACATCAGATCCGCGTCGGCGTTGCCGGCACCGAAGACAACCGAGGTCCGCGTCGCCGCGAGCTCCGCGCAGCGCGTGCAGCCGCGGGCGGTCATCAGCAGCTCCTTCAGGGCCTCGCGTCGATCGGTGGCGCTCTGCACGACTTCAAATGTAATGCGCGGCGCGACGCCCCCGTAGCGAGGCGCTAGGCTGTGTGTCTGGCCGTCACCACAGCGGGACGGACCTTTCGCAGTGCAAGCCCGATGTCGCGACCGGTATCCGCCGCATGGAACTGGACCGAGTGATGACTGAACGCCCCACGATTGTTCGCACGATCGCCGCGGTTCGCGAGGCCCTGCGCGACGCCCCGCGTCCGATCGGCCTGGTGCCGACGATGGGTGCCCTGCATGAGGGCCACCTCGCGCTGCTGGCGCGAGCGCGCGCGGACTGCGCCACGGTCGTGATGTCGCTGTTCGTCAACCCGACGCAGTTCGCCGGCGGCGAGGATCTCGCCGCGTACCCTCGCGACGAGGCGCGCGACGCGGCGCTCGCCCGCGACGCCGGTGTCGACCTGCTGTTTGCGCCGTCGAGCGAGGAGATGTATCCCGAGGGCTTCGCCACGACGATCGTGGTCGGCGGTCTCAGTGAGCCGCTGGAGGGAGCCTGGCGCGGCCCGCAGCACTTCCACGGCGTGGCGACGGTCGTCGCGAAGCTGCTGAACATCGTCGGAGCACAGGTCGCCTACTTCGGCCAGAAGGACGCTCAGCAGGCGCTCGTGATCAGGCGGCTCGTGCGCGATCTCGACATTCCGACGACGATCGAGGTGTGCCCGACCGTCCGCGAGCGCGACGGACTGGCCCGCTCGAGCCGCAACGCCTATCTCAGCGACGCCGAGCGCCGGCGCGCCGTGGGCCTCTCGAGCGCGCTGCGGAGCGCCGCGAGCGCGATCGCAGCCGGTGAGCGCGACAGCGCGACCGCGGCCGCGACGGCGCGCCGGGAGCTCGCGCGCCACGAGATCGAACCGGAGTACCTCGCCCTCGTCGATCCCGAGACGCTCGTGCCGGTCGCGCACCTCGACGCTCCGGTGCTGATCGCGGTCGCCGCGCGCGTCGGGCGCGCGCGGCTGATCGACAACCTGATCGCGACGCCGGGAGAGTAGGCGACATGTTGCGCACGATGCTCAAGTCCAAGATCCACCGAGCGACGGTCACCGACTGCGACCTTCACTACGTCGGTTCGATCACGGTCGACCGGCTGCTGCTCGAGGCGGCCGACATCCTCCCCCACGAGCAGGTCGCCGTCGTCGATGTCGACAACGGCGCGCGCTTCGAGACCTACACGATTCCCGGCGAGCCCGGCAGCGGCGAGATCAAGCTGAACGGCGCCGCCGCCCGCCTCGTGGCGCGGGGCGACACGATCATCGTGATCTCGTACGCGGCGTACACCCGCGAGGAGATCGACCTGCAAACCCCGCGCGTCGTCCATGTCGACGCGCACAACCGGATCGTCGCCGTCGACGAGCACGCCGACGCGCTCGCGCTCTGAGGAGGCCCACGCGATGTCAACCACCGCCAAGACCGATACGACCGCCGAGCCAGGGCGCCTGCCGGTGACGCTGCCCAGCATCGCCGAGCGCAAGGCCCGCGGCGAGGCGATCGTGATGGCCACCGCGTACGACTTCCCGAGCGGCCAGATCGTCGACGCGGCCGGGGCCGACATCGTCCTGGTGGGCGACTCGGGCGCCGAGGTCGTGCTCGGGTACGACTCAACAGTTGCGGTCAGCGTCGAGGAGATGCTGATGCTGACCGCCGCGACACGGCGCGGCGTTTCCGGCGCGCTGCTCGTCGCCGATCTTCCGTTCGGCTCCTACGAGGCCTCGGACGAACAGGCGGTGCGCACCGCGCAGCGCTTCGTCAAGGAGGCTCGCGCCGATGCCGTCAAGCTCGAGGGCGGCGGCGCGGGGCCGGTCTCTCGCATCCGGGCGATCGTCGCGGCCGGCATACCCGTGATGGGTCACGTCGGCCTGACGCCCCAGACCGCAACCGCGCTCGGGGGCCGCCGGGCGCAGGGCCGCACGGCCGAGCGCGCGCTCGGGCTCGCTCGCGAAGCGCTCGCGGTGCAGGATGCGAACGCCTTCGCGATCGTGTTCGAGGCGATCCCGGCCGCGATCGCCGCCGAGATCACGCTGCTGCTCGAGATCCCGGTGATCGGGATCGGGGCCGGAGCCGCCACCGACGGCCAGGTGCTCGTGCTTCACGACATGCTCGGCATCTATCCCGGCCGCGCGCCGCGTTTCGCCAAGCAGTACGCCGACCTGCGCTCGGCGATGGTGAGCGCCGTGAGCGAGTACGCGCAGGAGGTCCGCACGCGGCGCTTCCCGACCGCCGAGCACACCTTCTCAATCGATCCGCAGGAGCTCGAAGCGTTCCGCGAGGGTTTGGCCGGGCTCGAACGCTGAGCGCGGCCGCCGGACGCCCGGCGCGTCGAACGCTCCGCCGGCCGGCCCCACCCGGGCACGACCAGCCCGCCCGACGCTGAGCGCGGCCGCCGGACGCCCGGCGCGTCGAACGCGCCGCCGGCCGGCCCCACCCGGGCGCGACCAGCCCGCCCGCCCTGTCCGCTCAGGCGGCGGTTGCCACCCTGCG
>CAZABN010000001.1:25083-150019 GCA_964483345.1 uncultured Solirubrobacteraceae bacterium | reverse complement strand
GGCACGCGTGTGCAGGCGGCCGATCCGGCCGCAGTGGCGTGCTCGCAAGTCGTCCGGAGCGACAGCGGCCGGATCAAGCTCCTAGGCCGCGCTCTCCCGCAAAGGGCGAGTTCCCCGGGGGCCAATCCGGTCTACTGGTGCTTCTGCTGCGTTTGCATGGCGCTCGCAGTCCGCGGCGGTCGCTCTGGAATCATCCGAGACGATGTCAAGCGATATCTACGTCCACGGCTATCACTCGCGCGAGAGCGAACGCCTTCACGATCAGGCGGCGACGCTGGTCGATCTTCTGCATTGCGATACCGCGTACCCGACTGGGAGCACGGTGCTCGAGGCTGGATGTGGCGTCGGCGGCCAGACGGTCACGCTTGCCCGTCAGAGCCCGGACGCCCGGTTCACGTCAATTGACGTTTCGGCCGAATCGATCGCCGAGGCCAAGCTACGCGTCGAGCACGCCGGCCTTACCAACGTCGAGTTCCTCGAGGCAGACATCTTTGCCTTGCCGTGGGGTCCGGAGTCATTCGACCACGTCTTCGTCTGTTTCGTCCTCGAGCACCTCTCGCAGCCCGTCGAGGCGTTAGCGCTGCTCAACACGATGCTGAAGCCGAGCGGCACGATCACAGTCATCGAGGGCGATCACGGTTCGACCTATTTCCATCCGGACAGCCCGGCAGCCCGTGCAGCGATCCAGTGCCAGGTCACGCTGCAGGAGCAGGCCGGCGGCAACTCGCTGATCGGTCGCCAGCTCTACCCGCTCATGACCGCGGCTGGTTTCGGGGAGGTCCGCGTCTCACCCCGGATGGTCTACGTCGATTCGAGCCGCCCCGACCTCGTGGACGGCTTCACGCGAAAAACGTTCATCGCGATGATCGAGGGTATTCGGGAGACGGCGTTATCCGCAGGTCTCATCGATCCCGCTAGCTTCGATGCTGGTGTGCGCGACCTCCATCGGACCACCGAGGCGGACGGGGTGTTCTGCTACACGTTCTTCAAGGGCGTCGCAGCAAAGCCTCGAGACGCCTAGGACGTCCCACCTCCAACCAGGACCGGGGCGCCATCGTCAGCTCCGCCTGCCGGGCAGAGCGATGAAACGCATCGCAACGAAGACAACCGCTCCGGACGAGTTGCGAGCGTCCAGAGGCTGGTCGCTCCGCTCTCGCTTTCGCCTCAGTGAGAAGGTGGTGTTGGCTCGCGATCTGCCAACGCCGCAGTGCGCAAATTCGGCAACCCGAATCCGGGAATCTAGGGTTGGGAGCGTGCGGCGAGGATTGCGGTCAGGGCGCCGTCGAGGGCTGTGCGGAGTTGGTGGGGATCGCGTCGGATCTGGGTGAGGAGCAGGCCGCCTTGTACGGCTGTGAGCGTGCGTTGGGCGAGCGCGCGGGGGTCGGCGTCGGGTCGTAGCTCGCCGCGGGCTGCCATGCGCTCGAGTCCTTCGCGGATCGCGGACTCCCAGCGGTCGAGGCCGTCGGCGAGCTCGAGTCGGGCGCCATCGTCGTGTTCGGCGAGCTGGCCGGCGAGCGAGCCGATCGGGCAGCCGCCCTTCGCGCTCCGTGCCTGTTGGAGGGTCACGAGCGCGTCGGTCCAGGCGCGTAGCCCTTCGACGGTGTCGAGCTGCGTGAAGAGTGCGGCCTGGCCACCGAGGACGTCGTCGGTGACGGCGCGCGCGACCGCTCGCATGAGGTCGTCGCGGTCGGCGAAATAGTGGTAGAGCTGGCTCTTGGATGCGTGCGCTCGGGCGCGGACGGCGTCAAGTGACGTGCCCGCAACCCCGCGTTCTGCGACGAGCTCCGCAGCCGCACGAACGATCCGCTCGCGCGTCGCGCGACCTCTCACAGTTACCGGCTGAGCACTCGGCACATGCGCAGTCTAGCTTGCTGGACCGGTTGGTCCATTGTCTGGTAGGCTCCCGCGTCTGATGGACCGCACGGTCCAAAAACGTACATCGATGAATGGAGCGAGCCGCGATGCCGACAATCGCCGAGCAGGTCAACGAGGTCAAGGCCACCGCCGCCAGCCGCCTGCCAGAGGACGTAGTCGCAGTGTTCGGGTCCGATCAGGCCGCGCTCGCCGCAGCCGGCGTTCCGGCCGACGCGGTCTCCGTTGGCGACACGCTTGCACCGTTCGCGCTGCCCGACGCGACCGGCCAGACACGCACGCTCGAGGAACTCACAGCGGAAGGTCCTGCGGTCATCGTCTTCTACCGGGGCGGCTGGTGCCCCTACTGCAACCTCACGCTTCGCAGCTATCAACGCGATCTCCTGCCCCAGCTCGCGGCCTACTCGGCTCGTCTCGTCGCGATCTCCCCGGAAACGCCCGACGCCTCGCTCAGCACGCAGGAGAAGGCAGAACTGCGCTACCCCGTCCTCAGCGACCCGGCCGCTGAGCTCGCCAGCTCGCTCGGCATCACGTTCCAGCCCTCCGAGGCCGGACTCACGACACAGCGCAAGCTCGGCGTCGACATCCGCACCACCCGCGCGGACAACGGCACCCTGCTACCGATGCCGACCGTCCTGATCGTCGACCGCGACCACGTCGTGCGCTTCGTCGACATCCACCCCGACTACACCGGGCGCACCGAGGTCAACGACATCCTCACCGCCGTTCAAACGCTCCCAAGCTGACAAGCACCATCAGCTTCGCGTGGCATGCGGAACTCCCGGATCTGCCCACAACCAAGCATCCGAGCATCCGGACATCAGGCGACCGCTTAGGGTTAGCGGAGCCTGGTTGTACGGGCAGTTCTGGAGTCCCAACTGCCCGAACTCCCGGTAAATGAACGCAAACTACGGAAAGCTGCCGTTTGCGTCGCGCTCGAAGATTCGGCCAATTTGCAGGTAGAACAGGCGATTTCGCGCGAACGGACGTATCGCTTCACACGCGAGAGGTCGCTGGTTCGAAACCAGCCCGAACTCGCTTGGAATAAACGGCAAACTACGGCGCAGGTAATCGCGGCCTGAGCGGCCAGGGTGGAAGTCGCCTCGCCTCCAGGACAGCACCGATCCGCAATGCGGGACGCTCGAGCTGCGCGCAGGACGCTCGAACAGCAGCGCCGTGCCGCTCGTCGGCGCGGCGAGGCCGAGCAGCATTCGCAGCGTCGTCGTCTTCCCGGCGCCGTTGGGGCCAAGGGAGCCAGTGACCATCCCGGCCTCGAGCGCGAACGACAAGCCGTCAACCGCGAGAATGTTGCCGAAGCGCTAAGTCAGCGAGTCGGCGACAACTACTCGTGTCACGCCACGCCGATCATTGGGAGCGCGAAGTCGCAGTCGGGGCCTTTGGTCTCGCGGTCCGGTACGGTCGAGTCTGCGAGGTACGTCATCCTTGCGCCCAGATGACTCGGTTCCACCTTGTGCTCTTGGCTCCAGTCGAGCAGCGACTGGGTGATGAGCGGCCACTGCGCCGGTTCGATCTGGGTCGATTGGCCGAAGTGGATGAACGCCTCACGGTGCGCCGGCTCACTGCGGAGCACTAGCTTGGGGACCTGGATCGCGAGCTGCTCCGCCTGATCGGTGGGGACCGGTCGGCACCACTCCAGGGGCCCGTCGCTGTCGTCGTTGACCTCGCCCCAAAAGATGCAGTAGAAGGCTCCGGCGCGTTCATCGATCCTCGGTAGGTCGTGGTCGCGCAAGATCGAGATGAACTCTTTGCCGAACGCCCATGCTCCGTCAATCCCCTCGACGTGGCGTTTGAGCGACAGAATGCTGCGGGCGGGGATGTCGCGTGTGGCGACTGCGTAGATGGCACACCTCTTTCCTTGCAGACGGTCGATCAGGTAGCGCGCGAGGTCCCGGCGAGCCGTGTGTTGGGTCTCGATCGCGTTCCAGTACTCCGCGATCGGTGCGGCGGCCGCATCTGGCTCAAGATCGACGATCACCTTGATCTCGGCGAGCGGGATCTGCAACTGCCGCAGGGCAGCTATCAGCTGAGCGCGATCAAGCTGCGACTCCACGTAGTAGCGGTACCCAGTGGCATCGTCGACACGCGCCGGCTCTAACAGACCGAGCTCGTCATAGAGCCGAAGCGCCCTGGGCGACAGCCGCGAACGTCCCGCAAACTCGCCGATGCTCATTTGGTCCGCCGGCACGCCGCCTCCTTGACGGGATTACCACATAAGTGTGCGGCCTCCCCCAGGGTCAATGTCAAGCCCGCTACGGCGCCATGCTTTCGATCGATCGCGGCCTGCGCGTGCTTCGCGACAAACTCGGTGAACGCCTCAAGGCGGGCGTCGTCGTCCATTCAGGCGAGCACACGCTCCCGATTGACGACCGGAGCTGGGCGGTGCCCATCTCCGGCCATTGGACCTAGAGGCGGACTGTCTCTCGCAGCCGGCAGCGTAAGCTCCCGCAAAGTGTCCTAACAGAGAGGCTATCTCGTGCCTGATTCAGTGGTGCTGATCAACATCTTCGAGGTCCCCGACTCCGACGCCGACGCATTCATCACCGCCTGGGAGAGAACCCGGGACTATTTGAAGACCTTGGACGGCCATGTCGACACTGCGCTGCACCAAGCGACCTCACCAGGTGCTGACTTCCAGTTCGTGAACATCGCCCACTGGCGAAGCGCCGAGGAGTTCACCGAAGCGATCCAAAGCGATGGGTTCCGAGCCTCAGCCACCGGGCTGCGTTGGCCTATGCACCCAACGCTTTACCGCATCGTCAGCCGCGGCTAGGCAGCCGACGTGTGGCAAGCCCCCAAGGCGCCCGCCTCGCAATGGCGAAGGAGCCGCCGGCAAGCGGGTCCGAGTCGCCCTCGGTGGGCTGGCCGCTTGCGCCGCCAACAGCGGGGCTACAGTTGGCTCGCGGGAGCGCATGCTGGGACGACGGCACCGTGGCCTCCGCGGCGATCGATTCGGGCGTCGGCTGGGCGCCTGGGTGTATGCTCGGTCGTAGGAGGGCTCCATCGTGAGGTCGGCCGGAGGGGGCGGGCAGCACGAACCGACTTCCGAACACGAGTTTTCGCCGGGGCCATCCGTGAGACGCCTGATTCGGACAGGCCGACTGCCGTTCGGTGGTTGTCCCCTACGGGATTGACGTCTCCTCAGCCAGAGGAGCACCCATGCCAGCCACGACGTTTCTGTTCAACGACCAGTCCTTTAAGTTCGAGACGCTGCGCGCTCTCGGCTACGCCCCCTACGGCGGCGCCGACATCGGCGAGGTCCTCAGCACGGCGAGCCGGATTCCTGATGGCGATGAGACCGCCTGGTATGTGCAGTGGCGGGCGCTCGCCGAACGGATTGGCGCCGATGCTGACGCCAGCGCCGCCGCGGGTCATTACGTCAGTGCCCGGGAGTCCTACCTGCGCGCCAGCAACTACTACCGGGTGTGCGAGTTCTACTTGCGCGTTGACGCGACGGCTGATCCGCTCGTCCGCGCGGTTGGCCAGCTCTCGGTCGACATGTTCGCCGCTGCCGCGCAACTGATGAGCGCGCCGGCAGAGCGGGTGCGGTTCCCCTACGAGGACACCACGCTCCCCGCATGGTGGATCCCAGCGGAACCCGGTAGCGCCCATCCCACCGGCGGTGACCCGGACGGTCCCCGCCCGACGCTCTTGTTCCACGGTGGCCTTGACAGCACCGAGGAAGAGCTCTACTTCGCGGGCGGCGCGGCCGCCGCCCGGCGCGGCTACCACGTCCTCGCGTACGCCGGTCCCGGACAAGGCAGCGCCCTGCGCGACCAGCAACTGCTCTTCCGCCCCGACTGGGACACCGTCGTGACACCCGCCGTCGACTGGCTCCTTGAACACCCGGACGTGGACCCAGACCGTATCGCGCTGATGGGGATGAGCTTCGGCGGATATCTAGCACCGCGTGCCGCCGCCATCGAGCACCGCTTGGCCGCGCTGATCGCCTACGACGGCATGTACTCGTTCGCCGACCCCTGGTACCGCGGGGTCGGGCCCGAGATCATGGCCCTTGTCGGCGACAACTCCGCCGCAAGTGATGCGAAGGCAAACCCCCTGATCAACAAGATCATGGGCTCCAGCACCCAGGCTTTCGGCCGCGCGCTCTCTTGGGGCTTGTGGGTCTTCGGAGCAGAAAGCATGGCCGGCGTCCTCCGCGCCGTCGCTCCCTACACCGTCGAAGGCTACGCCCCGCTGATCACCTGTCCCACGCTCGTGCTCGACGGCGAGAATGACCCCGGCGACGCGTCGGAGCTCTACGACGCGCTGCGTTGCCAGAAGACCTACCACCTCTTCACTTCGGCGGACGGGGGCGGCGAGCACTGCCAGGCAGGGGCGCTGTCCTCGCTGCACCAAGTCATCTTCGACTGGCTCGACACCGTCCTCGCACACGCTCCCGCGCCAGCCTAGACGGCGTTCGACATGCGCAGCGAGCGCCGCTGCTCCAACGGCAGCATGGAACCGGTGCTGTTCGCCGAGGACCCGCAGTTCTGGTCCGAGACCCTACGCTGCGAGGGCGCGGCCGCCGGCGCGCGCTGAACAGGTGGCGTCGTCGAGCGGGGCCGCCGCGGGGACGTCCGCGTGGGACGAGCAGCAGGTCCGCTGGCGCCGCTCGAGACGCCCGTTTCCGCGGCGAAGGGAGGCGCCCGACTCGATCCCGCCAGGCGACTACCTCGGCGTTTTGGCCGGCGCGCGGGAGCGCGCGGGCGGCAAGTCTGAATGGGCCACTGGCGGGCTCCAGTGGCCCAAACTCCCGTGAAACACGCGCAAAATCCGTAAAACCCAAATTCGGGCGCTCAAGCCCGATCGTGTGCATTTGCAGGCAAAACGGGCGTTTTCGCGTGGGGTGACGTATCGCTTCACACGCGAGAGGTCGCTGGTGCGAAACCACCCGTGCCCACTAATACAGGCTGCAACGGCGCACCTTTTACCGATCGTACTCCGGTTCGGTCGGCCGGTTTGGTCCGCATGGGTCCGGACCGTGGCGAGCGACCGACGGTGTGAGCATCTCCGAAATGCGAGGCGTGAGAGAGCGTCGGCAGACACTCGCGCCGCACACGCATGGTCGTCGTCCGACTCGGCCGTCTCGCTGGTCCTTTCAGCCGAGTTGGGTGACGGTGGTGCGCAGTCCGTTCAGGGCTGTGCGTGTGAGTTCTCCGAGCCCCTGCTGGTTGTCTGGCCTGAGCCATGTGGTGTAGGCCTCCTTGAACGCGAGGACGCCCAACTCCGCTGCGACGCTGGCCGCCGAGTCGGGCACGCCGCGGGCGCGTAGCGCGCCTGCCATGGCTGCTGCTAAGCCGACCTGTTTGAGCGCGGAGCGTTCTTGGAGTTCGGTGCTGGTCGCAATGACGGCTTGGAGACGGGGCGCGAGCTCGCGATTGAACGGCCCCATCGCCTCGGCCGCACGCTCTAATCCCGCAGCGACCGCGGCGAGCGGCGTGGCATCCGTTGGGGCTTGGGAGATGCCTTCAACGAAGAGCCTCGACAACGTTTCCTGTCCAGCGGTCAGCACGTCGCGTTTGTCGGGGAAGTACCGAAAGAACGTGCTCTTGGCCACCCCGGCACGATCGGCGATCTCGGTAACGGTGGTGTCGTCGAAGCCCTGCTCGGAGAACAGGTGCAGTGCCGCGCTGACCAGCCGCCCGCGCGCATCGGGCTCCCATCGGGGCATGTCCCCCATGGTACTGATGAGACCTTTGTTTCATCGCGTGCTACGGTGATGGGACAACAATCTCATCACCAAAACGCTGGAGGCAGAGCCATGAGTCGAGCGGTGATCTATGAGAGGTTCGGCGGCCCAGAAGTCTTGGAACTCCGGGATGTCCCGGAGCCGCACGCCGGACCCGGCGAAATCCGGATACGGGTTGCGGCGGTTGGCCTGAACCCGATGGATCCGGCGTTCGCCGCGATGCCGGAGCTCGCGGCGCGCTTCAGCATCACCCTTCCGTCCGGGTTTGGCTATGACTTCGCCGGCTCGGTCGACGAGGTTGGCCAAGACGCGAGCGGATTCACGATCGGCGACCGCGTGTACGGCGGCGTCATGGAGCGAGCCGCAGCAGACTTCGTCGTGATGGCGACCGACGGGTCGGAACCCGTCTTTCATATTCCCGAAGGACTGAGCGACGACGTCGCGAGCACGCTGTACATCGCCGGCGCGACCGCCTCAGCCGCGATCGCAGCAGTCGAACTCTCGTCAGAGGACACGGTCCTGGTCGGCGGGGCGGCCGGCGGTGTCGGCGTTTTCGTCGTGCAGTTGGCGCGGCTCGCCGGCGCAACGGTAATCGGGACCGCGTCGGAGAGCACGTTCGCGTTCCTGAGCGATCTGGGGGCACAGCCGGTCGCCTACGGCGCCGGCCTGGAGGATCGCGTCAGGGCGTGCGCTCCCGAAGGCATCACAGCGGCGATCGATCTCTTTGGCACCGAGACCATCGAGACCGCGCTGGCACTCGGCGTGTCACCCGACCGCATCGCCGCAATCGCTGCCGGCCCAACCCCTCCCGGCGGTGCACGCGCGGTCGTCGCCACCACCGCCCCGGCGGACGCAGTGCCTCAGATCGCCGCCGCAATCGTGGCGCACGAGCTGACCGTGCCAATCGCCGCTAGGTTCCCGATCGAGCGGATCAGCGAGGCTACGGCCCTCCAGGCAGGCCGGCACGTCCACGGCAAAATCGTCGTCACGCCCTAGACCCGTACGGGTTTCCGATGTCGTCTCGCTCATCGACGTACGAAGCGCAAAGGGTCCGATTCGTCCCACTCAGGCGCCTGTCGACTACCTTGCCACATGCGGAAAGCGAGCCTCCCAACCGTGCGCCGATTGCTGACCGGGAAGTGGACGGCGACCGAGCGCACTGCTTGAGCGGCGGCGTCCCATTAGCGATCAGCAACGTTGCCCGCCAAGGTCCACCCGACCAGCGCGTTGGCGTGTCCGTGGCCCATCTGGTACTCCGCTTTTAGATGGTTGACGATCTCCATGTGTCGTGTGAGCCCGCAACCGGAGATGACGTCCTGCCACTCGCGGATCGAGCGTCCGTATTTCTTCTCGATCGAAGGGAAGTACGAGGACGGACCCTGTCTCGGCCACGGCCGCGCCTCGCTCACGGTCGCTCCCCTACTCGCGGAGACGCCGGATCCGTATCACGAGTGCCGCGGCTCGAGGTGATCAAAACGGCGCCGCTGCGGTGACCGTCGTGCCCCGAATGCTCTTCGAATGATGTGAGAACCGTTCGCAGCCGTCGCGCGAAGGCGTCGGGCTGACCGGCGAGCGGTGAGTCCGCGCCCGCGAAGCCGCCGTGGTGGCTCGGGAACACAACTGGCTCTAGGCCGAGCCGGTCGGCGAGCGCTTGCGCAGCTCGTGCTGTGAAGGTTCCACTCGACTCTTCGCCGAGCGCGATCACGAGGCGTGTCGGTGCCGCTTTCAGCCCGTCGTAGTTCGGCCGGTAGTCGGTGACGGCGTCGGAGCGGTGCGAAAGTAGAACGTTGTCCCGTGCACCGTCATCTTCGGACGGTAGTCCGAACTCGCCGGGGTCGGGCAGTGGCTGCGCGAAGTACGCGTCGTTGAATTCGCCCTGCCACATCGTTGTGGCGATGAAGGCGGCCATTCCGGCGCCGAAACCGCCCGACGCGTAGGCGTCGCGGAATCGGGCCAGCGCGCCCTGCGCTTGCACCTCGTCCGGCAACACCGCCGGCAGGGGTGGCTCGTGCGCCACCAGCGTGATGACGTCGTTGGGATAGGCGGCGACGAGCGCCAGCGAGGTTATTGCTCCGCCGCTACTGGCGAACATCTCCACCGGTCCCGCGCCGAGCATTTCAATGATGTCGTGCAGGTCGCGTGCCTGGACGACGGGGTCGTTGTCGACCCCGCCGTCCTTGCGGGTACTACGCCCAAGACCGCGCGGGTCATACGTGACCACGGTACGATCGGGAAAGTACGACGCAAGCGCGCGGAAGCCACCGGCCTCCATCGGCTGACCGATCATGAAAAGCGGCGGGCGCCCATCGGCGGGGGGCAGCTGCCCTGCGACGTCGTAGACGACGGATGCCTCGTCGGTATCGAGCGTACGCGTCTCCATTGCGAGATCTCCTTTGTCAGTCCGCGAGAAGGTGCTCGAGCTTGTCGAGCTGTTCGTTCCAACCCTGCTCCGCGCCAGCGAGGGCTTCTTCAGGCGGCATCGGCTCGAAGTACGACTGGCGCATCGTCAGAGCCGTGCCTCCGTCGCGCTCTTCGAGGGTAACTTCAATCAGCGTGGCGAAGAGTTCACCCTGCTCATCGTTGACCGCGCGGCCACTCATCAGCAGGCGGCGGGGACGATCGATCTCGAAATACTCTCCGCCCATGTAGTGCGCGAACCGGTCGCTGCTCGGAATGGCGTCCGGCCATTGCATCGCCAGCTTGTACGTCCCTCCAGCGCGAAGGTCGACCTGCGCGGCGGGGCATGTGAAGCCTTTTGGCCACCACCACTGCGTCAGCTGCTCGGGATCAGTGAAGGCGTCGAACACCCGCTCGGGCGAAGCCTTGAGCGTGCGCTCGATGACGAGCTGTTTCGCCGGGGCTGCAGTCCGCACATCCAATGCGGTTCGTGTCTCAGGCATTGCCAGTCTCCTTGTCTTCGTTGGTTGCCGCTGCTGTTTGTGACTCGAGGTGGGCTTCAAGGCGGTCGAAGCGGTCCGACCACTCGCTGTGCGCGCGGCGCAGCCAGTCATCCACCGGAAACAGGCCTTCGAGCTGAAGGCGCGCCGGGCGTCGCTGACCATCTCGGCTTCGGACGATCAATCCCGCGTCCTCCAAGACCTTCAGGTGCTTGGTGATGGCTGGCTGGGTCAGTGGCGACCCGTCGGCAAGCTCGAGGACACCGGCCTCGCCGGACCCCAGACGCTCCAGGATTGCGCGCCGGGTCGGATCCGCAAGGGCCGCGAAGGCTCGGCTCAGTTCGTCTTTCGAAGCCATCACCTAGAAGTTATATAATCAAAAGGTAATTGTCAAGCCGACTCTCCCCGCACGGCACTTTGGAGAACCTCTGCAGGCCAGGGTTGCGGTTCGCGTGTGAGGATTCGTTGCATGGACGCTGACGAGCGCCTGCGTCGTGCCCGCCTCGCGGCGCAGCGGCTGACGCCGGCAACTGCCTGCGCAACCGCTGAGGAGGCGGCGCTCGCCGTGATCGGCATCCAGGCTCAGGACCTGCGCGCCGCGGGTCTGGCGCTGCGCTCCCGTGTTTCGGGCCTTACCCGAGGTGCCGTCCGTGCCGCGCCGCTGCTGCGCACGTGGACGGTCCGCGGCACCGTGCACCTGATCGCGGCGTCCGATCGACCGTGGCTACATGCGCTGCTGGCCGAGCGCAACGCGCGGGTGTTCGGTGCGCGGTTCGAGCGCTTCGGGGTCGCTGAGCAGGTCAACGCGATGCGCGGGGACGTCGTTGGGCTCTGTGCCGAGCGGCCCCGCGACCGGGCCTCGCTGCTGCGCGCCCTGATCGAGCGTGGTCACCCGTCGCTCGAGCAGGGTCCGATCAACACCTTCGTGCCGTGGCTCTCGACGCAGGGTCTGATCGTCACGGACGTCGCCGGCCTGCTCCATGCGGCAGACCCGCCGCCGGCCATCGACCACGACGAAGCGCTCGCGATCCTCGGCGCCCGGTACCGCGCGGGCTACGGCCCCTGCGACGCCACCGACCTCGCGAAGTGGTCCTCGCTACCCATCACGCAAGCACGCCGAGCGCTCGAAGCCGCCGGCCCGGAGAGCGACGTCGACGCGTGGCCCGCCGATGACCCGCCGCGTTGTCTGCTGCTCGCCGCCTTCGACACCCTCATGCTCGGCCACCGCACGCGCGAGCCATTCGTAGCCGCCGGGCACGACCGCCAGGTCCTCAAGGGCGGCGGGATGGTCAGACCAGTCGTGCTCAACAGCGGCGTGGCAACCGGCACCTGGTCCATCAAGAAAGGCCGGCCGGCGCCGGCCTGGTTCGGACCGCCAGCACCAGCTCCCGAACTAGCCAGCGAGGCGGCTAACGTCGAGCGCTTCCTCACGTCGTAAGCGTGTGCAACGCGTGACGCGGATCGCAAGAGCCTCTGCTTCCAGGGACATACGAGCGCCAGGCAGGGGGAGGCGCGAAGCAGCCCCCGCGTTTACTGCAGGGCGAGCATCCGGAAGTGCTCCCAAGCGGCCGGCCCTCGGGGGAACCGCGCAAACAGGTACCTGCTCATGGGCCGGCGTGGGCAATGGCTCCGAGCTGGCGCCAGACGATCAGCAGTGTGAGTCCGGAGCCGACGAAGGCAAACCAGAAGGGGGCCACGACCCCCCAGTGTTGGGCGATGGCCCCGCCCACGATCTGGCCGAGAACGAGGCCGCCAAAAACGCAGATCAGATAGACGCTGCCAACTCGCCCCTGGAGTTCCTTTGGCACAGCGCGCTGCCGCACGGTGGTGCTCACGGTCGCCCACACGAACGCATAGGCACCGAACACGAACATGATGACCACGGCGATCCAGGCCGTGTTGTCCAGCGCGAGCGAGAGGTGAGTGCACACCTCGAGCGTCAGGCAGACGCGCATGATGTTGCCCAGCGGCCAGCGCTGCTCCAAACGGCGATAGAAAGAAATCGCGAGCATGCCGCCCACCGCGCTGGACGTTATTAGCAGCCCGTAGCCGACCTTGCTCATATGCAGGTGGCGCAGCGCGTACAGCACCAGCACTGACCATGCCGCGCCCCAGGTGATGTTGAACGAGAGAATGACGAGCGCGAGCGTCCGGACCGGCGGATGACCCACCAGCCACCGGACACCATCGCGGATGTCCGATCGGATTCTGGTACTCAGTGGGGCGGCAAGACTCACCTTGCGGGCGCCGATCTGCCAAACCAACAGCAGCGCAGCGGTCACGATCACGGCCTGGGCAACGAACGGCCACGCGCGGCCAACGCTGAAAAGGAAGGCGCCGGTCGGCGGGCCGACCAGTTGCTGGCAGATGACGTTGCTTCCCAGCAGCCGCGAGTTGGCGAACCCGAGCTCGTCCTTGTCGACCAGCATCGGCAGCAGCGTTCCGGCTGTCGTATTGGAAAAGACGTCCGCGATGCCCAGCAGCAGCATTGCCGCCAGCACCCACCAGACGCTCACGTGCCCGGTCAGGAGCCCCACCGCGAGGACGACGATCACAAGGGCTCGGAAGGCTTCGGAACAGACCAGCAGCAGGCGGCGGTCGACGCGGTCGGCAATCACTCCCGCCGGCAAACCCAGCAGCAACCACGGGAGCCGCTGCAAGAACGCGGCCGCTGCGACCAGAAACGCGCTTCTTGTCTCCGATGCGATCAGCAGCGGACCGGCCGCCAAGGCGATGCCGTCGCCGACGTTGCCGACCCACGACGACGATGTCAGCCAGCGGAAGTCCCGCCCAAGTCGGGCCGGCGCGAATCTCTCAAGTAGAGCCACCACGGTCGCGTTCGACTCTATTTGGGCGAGGCGTTACCTCCGCGTGGTACTGCTCTCCTGCCAGAGCAGGCTGACGTGGGTGTCGCGCACCGACACGAGCTGTTGGTGTGTCTCGAAGGCTTCGCCGCCCGGTATCTCGTCGGCATAGAGGGTGCCGCGCGGGCCGAACGCGAAGTATGTGAGCCAGAAGCTCTGATGGAACGTGAACGTCGGCACGAGGCGGTCGCCTTGCACGCGCAGGATGATGGGCCCGTCCTCCCCGTAAACGGCTCCGTCGGGGCCGCGCTCCAAGACCGAGAGGTTTCCGCCGCTTCGCCTCGCCTGGCCGTCAGGACCGAAGCCGGCCTGGTGCGCCACTCCGCTCGGCGGCACCTGCCAGATCGACCAGCCGTTGATCCCGGCGACATCGAGGTTGCCGTGGGCATCGATTGCAATCGGGCCCAGGTTCGCATCGAGCTTGCCCGCCAGGGGACCCGACGGCACGACCGCTCGGATCGTGTCAAGGGTTCCGGCGGCCGTCAGCCGCAGTAGCTGCGAGAACGTCGAGAGGTAGACCACGCCGCCGGGACCGACTGCGATCGAGAGCGGCGAGTTGCCGTCGACAACGGAGCGTGGCGAACCGAGGGGCGCTGAAAGCGCGCGCGTGCCGCTGGCGATCGGGTGCGACGACCGGCCGGTGGGGGCGCGGCCGTCGCCGGCGATTGTGCGTATGACGCCGTTCGGGCTGACGACACGCACGCGACCGCCGTCGACGATGTAGAGGCTTCCGCCGGATGAGAAGGTGATGTCGGAGACAGCGGAGAGCTCAGCATCCACGGCGGGGCCGCCGTCGCCGGAGAAGCCAATCCTCCCGCTGCCGGCCACGACGCGGAAGCGGCCGTCGGGCAGGCGGACGAGGATCCGCTCGCGGGCGACATCGGCGACATAGAGCGCGCCGTTCGGGCCGACCGCGAGCGCGCCGGCAACGTTCAGGCGCGCGAACGAGCCGGTCGGCAGACCAGCGGCGGTGCCGGCGCCCTTGCCGGACGCCGTTGTGCTGTTGCCCGTGCCGGCGAGCACGACGATCGCGGTCGCGACGCCGGCCAGCACAGCGACGCTCGCGGTCCCGATCATCCAGCGCCGTCGTCGCAGTCGGCGTGCCTCGCGAAACAGTGCCTCCTCGTCGAGGACCGGCTCGGGCTGTACCGGGGCGGTGATCATCGTCACTCCGTACCTTGGTGCGTCACTAATGGTGCTAGCTTACTGCCCACCATGCTCCATGGCAAGATCGACCCATCAAAAGCCACCCCGCCCTAGCTCGCAGGTGGCGGCCGGGACCCGCCTTGAGAACCGGCTGCCGCTTGCCAAAGACCGAGCGACGATCGTGAGCATCAACACGCGGTTTCGCGCCGGCTCAGCTGAGGGGTGGAACAGGCGGCCCTGACGGCGGACTCGTCTGTGCGGCGGCAATCGTGCGTGTGGCGCGTTTCGCGCGTCGGACGTCACGGCGGTCGAGGATCGCCGCGACCAGGATGCCCACCTCGTAGAGGACGATGATCGGGACCGCCTCGAAGATCATCGTGACTGCGGCACCCGGCAGGATCGCAGCGATCAGTACCGCGATCACGATCGCGATGCGTCGGTTGTGGCGCAGCTGTCGTGTCGTCACCACGCCCGCACGAACTGCGGCTACGATCGCCAGCGGGAGCTGGAAGATCACGGCCATCGCGAGCATGATCAGCCCGGCGAACGGGAAGTAACTGCTCGCCTGCACGTTTACGGCAAAGGAGCTGCTGTTGAAGCCGAGCAGGAAGCGCACGGTGGCCGGCAACACGACGTAGTAGCCAAACACAACGCCGAGAACGAACATACCCGGCACGGCGAGCATCACCGGAAGCGCAACCGCCCGTTCGTGCGGACTGAACGCCGGAATCACATACGCGTACAGCTCGAACAGAACCACCGGCAACGCCAGCACAGCCGCGAAGTAGAGACTGACGGTGACAGTCTGGGTGAACGGCTCGCCGATCCCAAGCGTGAGCAGATTGCTTGGCGACGCAGCGTGCAGGACGCCCTGAACGGCCGCCTGGATCTGAGGCCCGACCAGGGACGCCGCGTGTCGAACGCTCGCGCTGAGGCCGCTCGACGGGCTGGCCATCGCGTGCGCGAAGCGCTTATCGACCGCGGCAAGCTTCAGCAGCGCGCGCTGTGTGTTATCCGCCTGCCCGGCAAACCCGATCCCCTTCTGGGCGAGCTTGTTGAGCTCGGCGTCGGCCGGATCCTCGAGCAGCTCGAGCAGTCGATGGTTCTGCCAGAAGCAGATTCCAAACGCGAGGCCGAACGCGACCAGGCAGACAATAAGACGCGAGCGCAGCTCATCGAGATGATCGACCAGGTCAATCTGCTCGTCATGGCCAACCGGTCGTACCATCCTGGTCATCCAAATACAGCGTAGTCCGTGCTCGCGTTGGCCACCGAGCCTCGTCGGCTGACAGACGGCTACGCGAGACGCAATCAACCGCGGGATCGCGGCGACCGGGGTGTGGCGGCGAGCGCGGCGGCGCAGGCTTCGGATGGAAACGCCGAGCCGCTTCTAACGCCGGACGGTGTGTGCGCTCGCGCAACACCAGGCGAAAGCAACCGTGGGCACACGCTCGCGCGGCACGGCTGAAAGCGGCCGCGGGCGTCCCCGCGCCTGGAGCGGGCCTCGCTGTTACGTCGACGGCCGCGTCAGCCGACGAACGACTTGATGTCCTTGACGAGCTTGTCCTCGATCTCGATGTTCCAGGCGCTTTCGGCCACGTCGACCACGAGGAACAGGTCCGAGATGAGCAAGGTCTCGATCGCCGCGACCGCGAGGTGCTCGAGCCACTTGCCGATGCCGACGTGGACCGTGAAGTCGGCAGGGCTCCCCGCGATCGTGATCGTCAGCGCGCGGTCTGCGTCGATGACCCCTGCCAGCCAGCCGCCCTTCTTCGCCTGGATGACCGCACCCTGGTCGCTTCCCGCCGACGTCTGGACCGTGAAACCGTCGGCCTTCAGGTACTCCTCGATGTGCGACCCCAGCGCGCTCAAGTCCGTGTTCTTGCCCTCGAAGTGCTCGAGCTTCTCTCCAACCATGACGGCTCCTTCTTGTTTGCTGCCGGGTTGTCTACCCAGCAAGACGGTGTTGACGAGCAGCGACCGATCGGTGGCGCCGAAACGGCGAAGTGCAGACACTCCGCTTGGTGCGGGCGACCACTACTCGCTCGCCTAGCCTGCATTGCATTGACGCAGGCTACGCGATCATCACGTGCATCGCCCCGGCCACCACGGATCGACGATAGCGCTAGCCGACGAGCCTGCCAGCGTGCCCGAAATCGTCAACAAGCCGGTCAGGTCAGCACAAGCAACTCGCGGCGCCGCGGAGCTTCACGAGTCCCTGGTGGTCGGCGGCGGTGGCGAGGATGGCTGCGTCGTGTCCTTCGACGGGATGTCCCTCACGTACCCAGTATTCGAAGCCGCCGAGCATTTCCTTGACCGGTAGGCCCATGCGAGCGAGCTCGCAAGCCGCTTTGACGGCGCCGTTGCAGCCGGGACCCCAGCAGTAGACGACGATCAGATGCTCGCCCAGTTGTGCGAGATCCTCCGCGCGGTACGGGCGCGCCAGGTTGTGCGCTCCCGGCAGGTGCCCTGCCGCGTACGCGTCCGGACCGCGGGCGTCGAGCAGCACGAAGTCCGGGCTGCGGGAGGCCAGCGCGTCGGCGACATCGTCAGCGTCGGTTTCGTAACGCAGGCGGCCGTGGAAATGCGCGATGGCAGCAGAACTGTCGGCTGGGGCGATCGTCGTGACGGGAGAGTTCATGCGGGCCAGTGTCGCAGCCGACACGCTGGCCGACAAGCGTCTCGAATGACATCTACCGCTACGATCCGGCCATGCGTGCGCATCGTGTTGCGGTGCTCGGATTCGACGGCATGGCGCCGTTCGAGCTCGGCGTTGCCGCCGAGGTGTTTGCGCTGCCGCGACCCGAGCTCGATGTCGAATGGTGGTACTCATTCACGCTCTGCGGCGAGCGGCCCGGCCGGCTGCGGGCGCTGGGGGGCTTCTCGCTCGAGCTTTCGCACGGTCTGCGCGCGCTCGCGCGCGCAGACACGATCATTCTTCCGGGCACCGCTGACGTCCACGGCGATCCCTCCGCCGACGTGCTCGCCGCGCTGCGCGGCGCTCACGCCCGCGGTGCCCGCCTGGTGTCGATCTGCTCGGGCGCCTTTGTCCTAGCCGCGACCGGGCTGCTCGACGGATTGCCGGTGGCGACGCACTGGCGCTACGCCTCTCTCCTGCAGTCGCGCTTCCCGCGCGTGTGCGTCGATCAGAATGTGCTTTACCTGGACAGCGGTCAGATCCTCACCTCAGCCGGCACCGCTGCAGGCATCGACCTGTGCCTTCACATCGTCCGCCGCGACCACGGAGCGGAGATCGCCAACCGAGTTGCCCGGCGTATGGTCGTAGCGCCTCACCGGGCCGGCGGACAGGCACAGTTCATTGAACAACCCGTCACGCACGCGACCGCGGATGACCCGATCGGGAGAGTCATCTCGTACGCGCTCTCACATATCGACACGCAACTCAGCATCGACGCGCTCGCACACGTCGCGCACCTCTCACCAAGACAGTTCAGCAGACGCTTCAAAGCGGCAACCGCAACAAGCCCTGCCCGCTGGCTGACCGAGCGGCGCATCGATGCAAGCCTCCCCCTGCTCGAACGTGACACGAGCGCGATCGAGACGATCGCGGAAGCCGTCGGCTTCAGCGCCGCCAGCTACCGCAAGCACTTCCGTGCGATCGTCGGCATCAGCCCGCTCGCCTACCGGCGCGAGTTCCAAACACGCTGAGCACTCTTCGAGCGGCGCAGTCCGGCCGCTGGCCTGCCGGAACGAATCGGAATCAGTGGTGTGACGGGCTCACGGGCGGGCTGGCACCGCCGCGCGGCTCGATCGTGATCAGTTCGCCACTCTCGTGCTCGACTTGGAGCGTGGTGTGACGCACGGAGAACCGGGTGTGAAGCAGTGCCTCGAGCTCCCGCCGGACGGCATGGCAGTCGACGTCGAGCCCGACGAGTACATGGGCGGAGAGCGATGCGAAGCCGGAGCCGACCTCCCACACATGCAGATCGTGCACCTCGTTGACGCCCGGGTGGGCCGCCATCTCGCGGCCGATCAGGTCGGGGTCAAGACCGCGTGGGGCGGCCTCCAGAAAAACGCGACCGGAGTCGCGCAGCAGCCCGTAGGCGGCGCTCAGCATGATCGCGGCGATCATGATCGACGCGATGCCGTCGGCGCGCCGGAAACCGGTCGTGATGATGAGCAGGCCGGCGAGTGCCGTGAAGACGAACGCTGCGAGGTCGGTGAGAAGGTGCTTGAAGACCCCCTCGACATTCATCGACTCACGGTTGGCTTTTGACAGCACATAGGTCGCCGCGACATTGACGGCGATACCCGCGAGCGCCACGACCAGGACCGGGGTGCCGTGGACGTCCGGCGGCGTGATCAGCCGGCGGACGCCCTCGTAGATGATCACCGCGGCGAGCACGAGCAAGGTCGCACCGTTGAACTGCGCAGAAAGGATCTCGGCACGCCTGAACCCGTAGGTCATCGCACCCTTCGCAGGCCGCGCGGCAAGGCGGATCACGAACAGCGAGAGCGCGATCGCGCCGGCGTCGGTGAGCATGTGCGCTGCGTCGGAGAGCAGCGCCAGCGAGTGCACGATGGCGCCGACGGTGACCTCGGCCAGCATCAGACCGACGACCAAAACCAGCGCCACGCTCAGCTTGCCACGGTCCCCGTCTGCTGACGCCAAGCCGTGGACGTGCCAAAGGTGCCCGCCGCCGCCGTACACCCCGTCGGGCTCATCAGCGCCCATGAGCGCAGCGTAACGGCCCAGCGCGCGATCGGTCCGGGCCAGGCCTTTCAGTCGCGCGAGCGCGCGGCTGGGTCGTGTGCCTAGATCAGGCCGGTGAGCACGAGAGTGCCAATGCCGATCAGGACGAGGGCGGTGATCGCATTGCCCCAGCGCTCGAGCCATTGGCCGCGGATCCTGTACCCGCCTTTCGCGGCGGCGACGGTGACGGCGACGATCGTTGCAATCGTGACCGCGGCGAAGACCACGAGCGAGCCGACCGCGGTTGCGACACCGGTTGTGGTGGCGGCGAGGAAGACGGGCAGGATCGTGAGGTCAGGCGAGGCGGCGGCGCCGAAGGGCACCATGACCGCCGCCAGCCCGCGGATTCCGTGTTGCCCGTGCGCATGCTCCAGGTGAGCATCGCTTTGACGCCGGTGTTCCTGGTCGCCGCGGTCGTGGCTGTGTCCCTGACGGTGTTCATGGCCGTGCTGGCTGTGGCCGTGTCCGCTCAGCTCGAACGCGGCGAAGCCGAGGCCGGTCGCGATCAGCACACAGCCAATGATCGTGTCCTGCGCGCCTTGCACGGCCGAGCGAAACTGGAGCCCGACAACGATGACCGCGGCGCCGAGCACGATCGAGATCAGCACATGCGCGATGCCCGCCAGTCCCGACAGGCGAGCGACCTTGGCGAGTGGGTAGCGGCGCGTGCGTCCGACGACCGCCAGCGGGACCCAATGGTCGGGAAGGATCGCGTGACCGAAACCGACGCCGGCCGACGCCGCGAGCAGCGCGAAACTCGCGCTCATTTCGCGGCGGCGTCGGTTCCGGCGCGGCGGGGGTGTTGCTTCACGACCATGGCGGTGCTTGGCTACGCTGTAGCATGAACGTTTGTTCCATGAACGCTTGCTCATGTTAGCAAGGGGCGAGCCGCGATGACCCACGGCGTTGCCGGACGTACCTCGCGCGGCGAGGTGACCCCAGACGTCGCCGCACGCGTGGCCGACGCGATGCAGGCGCTGGCGACGCCGAGCAGAGTGTTGATCCTCGCCCAGTTGCGCGAGCGTCCGCACACGGTCTCTGAACTGGTCGGCGCCGTGGGCATGGAGCAGTCCGCGGTCTCCCACCAGTTGCGTCTGCTGCGCGACATCGGCCTCGTGGTCGGGGAGCGCAACGGCCGCCACGTCGTGTACTCGCTCTACGACGCACACGTCGCGGAGTTGATCGACCAGGCGGTCGGGCACGTCGAGCATCTACGCCTCGGCTGGCACGGCAGCACTGCGCGCCGAGCCGCCTCCCAAGCGTCTGCGTAGAGGCCCGGCCGGAGGTTGCATGAGGCTCGCCGTGGGGCTGGGTTAGCCGCGTCGCCCGGCTGCGCTCATGGACGCTTGAGGAACCTGAAGTAGAAGGACACGAACAGCACGACAATGCCGACGTTCACAAGCAGGCGCTCGAGGAAATGGTGGCGGAGGAACAGGACGTCGACGACGACCACGACGGCCACCATTGCGAGCAGGTAAAGCATCGCGGCTGCCTGTTTTCGCATCGTTGCGTCCACTCTAGCCCCGTTGCCACCCCCACGGCCACGCCTGTGGGTCCCTCAGTTCTCCTCGCTGACCACGAGCACGGGAACGTCCGTGGTCGCGAGGAGGCTCTGAATCACGTTCAGGCCGGCGGGCCACCGGCGCGGTTGGGCTGGTCATCCCGTCTGTGCCGTGGGGCGCACGAGTATCTCGTTGAGGGTCATGCGCCGCGGCCGGGTGACGGCGAACACGATGACCTCCGCGATGTCCTCGGGCCGGATGGCGAGGTCCTTGACGAACTGCTGGGTGGCCTGCTTTGTCTCGGCGTGGGTGATGTGGTCGGTGAGCTCGGTCTCCACCGCGCCGGGCTCGATCACCGTCACGCGAATGTCGGGCTGCAACTCTTGGCGCAGCGCCTCCGACCAGCCGTTCAGGCCCCACTTGGTGGCGGCGTAGACAGCGTTCCCGGCACGTGCGGTGCGCCCGGCGACCGAGGAGATGTTGACGATGTCGCCACCGCCTTCACGGAGCTGATCGAGGAACACCTCGGTCGCTGTAATCGCACCCAGCAGGTTGACCTCCACCATCTGGCGATGTTCGGCCCGCTGGTCGGAGGTGAACGGCGCGAGCAGCATCACGCCGGCGTTGTTGACGAGGATGTCCGCGCCCCCGAGCTCGCTCTTCACGCGTTCAGCGGCGGCGACGATCGAGTCGCGGTCGGTGACGTCAGCCTCGATCGCGACCGCGCCGTCCCCCAGCTCCGCGGCGAGCGTCTGGATGCGGTCGGCGCGACGGGCAAGCAGGGCCAGCCGGAACCCGGCGCCGGCCAGCGCACGTGCGGCCGCCGCGCCGATGCCGGACGACGCACCGGTGACGACGGCGACGCGGCTCGCCTTCTGGTTGCTAATCGTCGTCCCTTTGCGGGCCACCCAACGTGTCAGCATGGCATGCGCAGCCTGTCATGGCGGCGCGCGGCGATCTGGAGCGAGTCCGCCGGTCCGGTTCAGCTGATGATCGTGACGGGGACCCCGGAGCTGATGTGATCTCCCAGCCACGCGATGTCGGCCGTTTGAAGGCGCACGCAGCCGTGCGAGACGGCGGTGCCGGGCGTGCCGCCGATGTTGGCGATGCCGTGCAGCGCGACCTGTCCTGGGCCACCGTCGAACTCAGCGAGCGCGTTTGACCGCGCGCTCAGCGCCAGCGCGAATGGGGCGCCGGCTGTCTGGGCACTGAGTGGGACGGTCTCCTCGACAAAGAAATGGCCGGTCGGCGTCGGCGTCGATGGCTTGCCGACCACCGCCAGGAAGGTGCGCATGGGGTGGCCGTCGTCGAAGACGGTCACCTGGCGGGAGGAGAGGTCGACGACGATCCGCCACGCGGTGACCGTCGACGACACGCCTGCCGCCTCGATCCAGCCGGTGTGGCTGTCCGGACGCCCTGGGAGCAGCACGTCGAGCCAGCGCGTGCCATGCGTTTCCGTACTGCCGACGACTGGAAGGACGGTGCGCTCACCGGTGATCGGCCGGACCTCGTTGACCTCGCCTACCGAGCCGGATCCGCTGTCTGGTCTTTCGAAGGCTTCGGTGTCATGGTTGAGGATCGCCAACGGTTGCGTGGCGGGAGCCTGCGGAAGCGGTGCGGTCGCCCCGGTCGCCGACGTCGCGACCGCGAACGACAGGGCCGCGGCGAGACAGCCGGCGACACACCCGCTGTGCTTGATCGAGAGTCGCATCATGGTCAGCCGGTAAACGCCGGGGGCTTGTTCGCCGTCGGTACGACCGGCTTCGGCGTGACCGGTTTCGCGACCTTGTGGCGCGGCGGAGTGACGGCCTTCGGTTTCACCGTCTTGTGCTTCTTCGGTGCCGGCGTCTTGGGCTTGACGGTGCCACTCCCACCAGTGGAGCCCTTGGTCGTGCCGCCGCCGGTGGTGCCGGCCCCGGTGGTCGTGGTCGATCCGCCGCCCGTGGCGGTACCGGTCGTGGTGGTGCCGGTGGTGGTCGCGGCACACGTGGCTCTGGTAATCGTGTTGGTGTCGAGTGTGACGGCGCCGTTACGCGCCAGCGCGCTGCCCTGCAGTGTCGCCCCGGTCGTCATCGTGATCGACGTGAGCGCGAGGATGTTGCCGACGAACGAGCTGCTCGTGCCGATCGTCGCCGAGCTGCCAACCTGCCAGTAGACGTTGCATGCCTGCGCGCCGCCAATCAGGTTGATTTGGCTCCCGGAGCCGACGATCAGCGACGAGCCGGCCTGAAAGACGAAGACGGCGGCAGGATTGCCCTGTGCATCGAGCGTGAGCTGGCCGCTGAGGCCGAGCGAACTCGCGGAGGTGTAGACGCCTGGGGTCAGCGTACGCCCGGCCAGGTCACCGGAGACGGTCGCTGTCGAACTGCGTCCCGCCGCGTCGTTGTACGCGGTGACGAGGTCGTTCTTCGCCTGGAGGGCCACCCCGTTTGCGACCTGAGTCGTCCCGGCGAGCACGATTCCCGGAGGGAACCCGGTCACGGCCGACCCCGGCGCCAGGCCGACGCTGCCGCTGATGACACTCGGGCCGGTGTTCGTCACGGTGCTTCCAGCCAAGACGGCGAAGTTCCCGGCAGTCCCCAGCCCCACAGGCGCCTGGGCACTGATGGCCAGGGGGACCACAACCAGCGACCCGGCGATGAGCAGAACGGTGAGACAGGCAAGGCGGCAGTGGCGCCAGCGCTTGGTGTCGGTGGACTGGGACGGCTGACGAGATGAACGAAGCATGGACACTCTCCCTGCCGCGGCACTCAGGCCGCAAATAGTCCTACCTGGCTGAGGGCGGAAGCGGCTTGTCGGCTCAGTCAGCTACAGGCTGGCGTCGGCAGGAAAGCGACCGTCACCTAGACATCGACAGCGGCGAGCCAAACTTGACCGAGAACCCCGTCCGTCCAGACCCCTTCGGTCATGGTCGCCGTCCGTCGAGCTGGCTGAGGGCACGCGGACGGGCCGATTGTCGTCAGGCATGTGAACGGCGGCTCGGTGCCGATTCATGTCGTGACGCCGTAACGCCGATGGGGTGACAAAGCCGTTTTGGGCTGCTCGCAGTTCGAAAGCCGGGAGTCGGGATGGGCATGCGCACCGAGAACCAGCCGGAGGCCAGGGTGGCGGCTGACGCGGCGGGTACCTCGGGCCGGCGTTCGAAGCGCTTCCGTATGTGGTCGGTTGTGACCATCGTCGTGGTCCTCGGCGGAGCGGCTGCGGCGGTGCTCGGCGCCCGTTCCGTGGCCGCGAGCAACGCGGCAAGGTCCCGCGAGGCGTTCAGGCAGTCGGCGAGCGAGGTTGCGTCGACCCTGCAACTCGCGATCCAGCGCGAGAAGGACCTCGTCGTCACGGCTGCCGGCTTCTTCCTCGGCGACCCGAACGCGACGACCGCCCAGTTCGTCGCGTGGTCGACCTCCGTGCAGGCCCTGCAGCGGTTTCCCGAGCTGCTCGCCTGGGGTGAGATCCTACGGGTGCCGGCGTCGCACCTGGCGGCGTTCGAAGCGAAGTTCGCGACAGGCTCTTCGGCTGGGTCGACGAGCAGCGGCCCGGTTCGCGTGATCCCCGCGGGCGTGCGGCCGTATTACTGCCTGCCCGCCGCCGGCCAGGGGCGGGTCCCCAGCCCGGCTGTCGGTGTCGACTACTGTGCGGGCGCCACCGGTGTGGTGCTGCTCGGGTCGCGAGACTCGGGCCAGGGGGAGTACGCGGCCGTCAACCTCGGCCGCGGAACGATTCTGGCAGTGGACGTGCCGTTCTACCGCGGCGGTGTGACGCCGACCACCGTTCAGGCGCGTCGCGCGGCGTTCGCCGGCTGGATGGCGATGTCCTTTGAGCCGAGCGTCGTGCTCGACGTCGCGTTGCGTGGACATCCGCGCACCGCCGTGGCGTTCCGCTTCCGCAGCGCCTCATCCGGAGCGGTGTTCCGCGCCGGGAAGGCACCGCGCGGCGCTCAATCGGTGACGATCGATCTGCACAACGGGTGGACGGTCCAGACGCTCGGGCCTGCCGTCTCGGGCGGGATACTCGCGAATCAGAGCGCATTGGCGCTGCTGATCGCCGGCGTTGTGCTGAGTCTCGTCGTTGGCGTGTTGGTGCGCGTGTTGGGGACCGGCCGAGCGCGCGCGCTGCTGATGGTGAGCGCGAAAACGGGCGAGTTGCGCTACCAGGCGCTGCACGACGGATTGACGGGCCTGCCAAATCGCACGTTGACGCTTGACCGCATCGAGCAGCTGCTTTCCCGCGGCCGTCGCGCCGGCACCTCCGGCGCCGCACTCTACGTCGACCTCGACGAGTTCAAGAACGTCAACGACACGCTCGGGCACGAGGCCGGTGACCGGCTGTTGGTCGCGGTCGCGGCAAGACTGACGAGCAGCTTGCGGGAAGTGGACACGGTCGGACGGATGGGTGGTGATGAGTTCGTCGTGCTGATCGACGGAGGCGAGCTGGAGGTCGGCCCGGAACTCGTCGCGGAACGACTTCTGAATGTGATGCACCAGCCGTTCGAGCTCGACGACCCGCCGACGCGGCTCGTCGTCAACGCCAGCATCGGCATCGCCATGGGTGACCGCGCGAACGCCGGCGAGCTGCTGCGGGACGCCGACATCGCCCTCTACCAGGCGAAGGCGGCCGGCAAAAACCGATATGTCGTCTTCAACCCTGAGCTGCAGACGCGCAACAACGACACCATCGAACTTGAGTTCGATCTGAGGTCGGCGCTGGCAGCTGAGCAGTTCAGCCTCGTGTACCAACCGATCTACCGGCTCGACGACCTCACGGTCGTGGGCGTGGAGGCATTGCTGCGCTGGCAGCACCCCACCCACGGTGCGATCCCGCCGGACAGGTTCATCCCGATCCTCGAGCGAACCGGCCAGATCCGCGAGGTGGGCCGCTGGGTGCTGCTGCGGGCGTGCGAGCAGATGGCGGCCTGGCACGCCAGCGGCGACACGCTCGACGTCTCGGTCAACGTCTCGGCCGTACAGCTTGACGGCGACGTGATCGTCGACGACATCCGTGACGCCCTCACCAGCAGCGGCCTCGACGCCTCCTCGCTGATCGTCGAGGTGACGGAGACCGCACTCATGCGCAGCCCCGACACGACCGCCCATTGCCTGCGCGCGATCAAGGAGCTCGGCGTGAGGATCGCCGTCGACGACTTCGGCACCGGCTATTCCAGCCTCGCCTACCTCCAGCAGTTTCCGGTCGACTGCCTGAAGATCGATCGCATGTTCACCAACGCGATCACGACCTCACCCGAGTCCAAGGCGTTGATCGGAACGCTGGTGCAGCTCGGCAGCGACCTCGGCCTGACGACCCTCGCGGAAGGGGTTGAGTCCCCTGCCCAGCTCGCCCACCTCCGAGGCGCACACGTCAACGAGATCCAGGGCTTCCTCCTCTCCCGGCCACTCGACGCGGCGATCCTTGAAAGCGAAGTCCTCGTGCCCACCCGGCCCGAAGCAGCTGGTGCCGGGGTGCCACCGCCCGGCTGAGATCGAGCGTGCCGGCGGCATGGGCCGCGCGGGTTGGCCCGCCGCCGTTGACTCTCGGAGCACACGCCACCTCTCCGGCCGCGAGCGGCCCGGCCGCCGCGTTCAGCCGTAGGCATCCAGGCCGAGGTGGACCGCCAGCGCCAGACCGGCGCAGGCGATCAGCACGCGCAGGGGACCGGGCGGCGCCCTGCGCACGACCATCGGGCCAAGCCGTCCGCCGACCAGGAAGCCGATCGCGAGCGGTACGACCGCCGACCAGCGCACCGGCCCGAAGGCGACGAACGCGACCGCGGCCACGGCGTTGGCCAGCCCAATGACGACGTTCTTGAGCGCGTTGCTGCGCGCCAGCGGTTCCGTCGTGGCGATCAGGAGCAGAGCCAGCAGCAGCACGCCCGCCGCCGCGCCGAAGTACCCGCCGTAGACCGCGATGAGAAACACGCCGCCGCTGAGCGCCCACGTGGGAGCGTGTGTCTCGATCGACGTCGCGCCAGCGGGAGTGCGCCGCACGAGGATCGCCAGCGACGCGCCGGCGATCAGCCACGGCACGATCCGCACAAAGGTGCTCGACGGTGTGGCGAGCAGCAAGAGCCCTCCGCAGACACCGCCGGCGACGGCGACCGCCCCGAGGCGCCGAACGTGCCCGCGCTGGCCTCGTAGCTCAACGACCGAACCGGACGCCGAGCCGACGCTGCCAAAGACCAGCGCCACGGTGTTCGACACGTTTGCACTCAGTGGCGGCAGGCCCACGGCCAGAAGCGCGGGATAGCTGACGAGCGACGCCAGTCCGGCGACACTGCCCATCAAGCCGCCACCGAACCCGGCGAGAACCAGCCACAACGCGTTGCTCAAGAGTGGCGCGGACGACGTTGCCCGCGCCGCCGCCGGGTCGGACGCGCCACGACAGCAGCGGACCCACATCCCAGACACCGCGGTATCGAGAGCACGTCGCCCATCCTCGCGCAGGGAGCCTACCCCGAAAGATCACGCGGCCGGTAGGATCCTCGTGCGGCTTGCATGGCTCGAGCAAACCGCCGCGGCAGACCAGGACTCGGCCCGAGGCGGAAGCCTGGTCCGGCAGGCGCCTCTCGCAGTTCGGCGGTCGCACATCGTCGGGAAGGAACGAGACAGCGCGGGGTCTTGCGCTCAGACGGTCAAACACCGAACCACGGAGAGACGATGAAAACACACAGAATCGTGCTTGTCGCCGCAGCCCTTGGCGTGCTCGCGCTCGCAGGCTCAGCGTTCGGCCAGGCGGCCCATTCGAGCGGTGCGACCGTCGTCACCACGAAGAAGTACTCGTTCGGGACGATCCTCGTCACAAGCTCCGGTCAGACGCTGTACCTGGATTCAGCCGACAAGCCCGGACACCCGGCCTGCACCGGCGGTTGCCTGTCCGTGTGGCCGGCGCTGAAGACGAGCGGCGCACCGAAGGCCGCGGGCTCGGCCAAGGCATCGCTGCTCGGCACGACCAAGATCGCCGGCGGCGCCAAGCAGGTCACCTACGCCGGTCATCAGCTCTACACCTTCGCTTCGGATACCAAGAACAACCCCACCAGCGGTGAGGGCGTCAACGGGTTCTACGTCGTGAGCCCGAACGGCACGAAGATCACAAAGACCACGAAGCCTGCGGCGAAGCCCCCAGGGTATTGATGCACTACGGCCCGGCGCTGCGGCGGCAGAGCCGCAGCGCCAGCCGACGGCGCGTCAGTCAGGCAGTCGAGGCGGGATTGGCGATGGAAGGCGGGCCACGAGCCCGCGTTCGCCGAGCTCAGGCGTCCGACTTCCAGGACTCCTCGGCTGTCTGAGCGCGAGCCGGAGTCGATCCCTCGAGCACCAGGCCGTCCAACAACGTGCGATTCTCCTCGAGCCGCGCCATGATGATCACCTTGGACAGGTCGAGCAGCTGCAGCGTGCGGGGATCCTTGACCCGGTAGTAGACGGTCGTGCCCTCCTTCCGGCTCACGACCAGGCCCTGCTTGCGCAGGGCCGTCAGGTGCTGCGAGGTACCGCTCGAGTCGAGCGACAGGGCGATCTGAAGGGCGCCGACACTCAGCTCACCCTCACGCAGGAGCTGCAGCATGCGGACGCGGACGGGGTGGCCGAGAACGCGGAACAGGTCGGCGTTCAGCGCGAAGATCGGAGGCTGGCCGGGACGCGAAGACCACACCGCCATCAAGCCTCGGGGATCTCCATCGACTGCGCGATGATGTAGTCGAGGCCGGCCGGCCGGATCGGCTTGGCCACGTAGAAGTCCATACCGGCGGCATGACAGCGTTCGGCGCCGCCCGCCATCGTGGTGGCGGTCATTGCAACGATCGGCGTGTGGCGCCCGCTCCCCTCGCGGCGGCGAATTTCGCGCGTCGTCTCGTAGCCGTCGAGTCCCGGCATCTCGCAGTCCATGAAGATCGCGTCGTAGGTGGCCCGCTCGAGCGCCGCGAGGGCGTCACGACCGCTCTCGGCGGCGTCGACCTCGAGGCCCCGCGCCTGCATCAGCTGAAGCGTCACGAGCCGGCTGGCCGGGTCGTCTTCGACCAGCAGGACGCGACGCGCTGCAGGTGCGGGCCTCGCCGGGCTGCCCGCGGCGGCGTCCTGGGGCGCCAGCCAGCGCACGCCGCCAAGACCGCGACGGTCGGCCTCGTCGCCCCGGCGCGCGGAGACGTCCCGCAATACCGCCAGGTGGCGGTTCGCGCCGATTCGGGCCGTGAGCGTGAACTCGACCCAAAACCGCGCACCGCCCGCACCAAGCAGCTCGCATTCGCCCTCGTCGTGGCCCTCGACGAGGAAGAACGACCACCGCCGGCTCTTGGCTCCGAGCACGGACGGAGCGGCGAACTCGTCGATCCGCCGACCCGCGAAGCCGGTCGCTTCCAGCCCCAGCAGCCGGCGCGCGGCGGTGTTCGCGTCGACGAGGGTGCCGTCCTCGTCGAGAATCAGCATCGCGTCGCGGGCCGCCTCAAACGCCGCGGCCCGCCACCGCGCCCGCGGCCACCCGAGGTCCCGGTGCGCGCCACGGGTCGCTCGAGCGTCATGCGTCATCGCGCGCCCGCCCCCCTTCGCCGAGCTGGCGTCCTGATCGGCCGCCCGGCCCGGCACCGGCTTTCCTCCCGCGGGCTCGGGAGAGATCCCGACCGTACGCGCGGGCTTCCCGTCAACTCGACGATGAGCTGGGGGTCGCCGGCGCGGCGTCGCTGACCCGCTGCCCGTCGGGCGCGACGAAGTTCGCGGACGCGAGGTCCGGGGCGGCGTATTGCACGACGTTGTCGACAGGCGTCTCGGTGACCGTCGTGCCATCGGCGTCGTCGAAGACGACGCTCTGCACGCCATCGGGCACGAGGACCGTGATCCGCGTGTCCGACGCGCCGCTCGCAGGCACCAGGACGCTCGTGCCCGTCTGCTCCGCTTCGGCCGCGTGCGAGCAGGCGATGGCGGTCAGGCCCGTGGCGTCGTTCGGTGTCGCTCCGGCTGGCCCTGCGGGCTCCTGATCCACGACGCAGATGTCGCCGCTCGTCATGGTTGCCACGTAGACGCTGTCGCCCGTCGGGAACGTGGCGGCGAACGCGGTCGCACTCGCGCCGCCGACCGGCTCGCGCGGGGGCGGCGCCAGCGCCGCGTCGGCGCGATGCGCGTGGCGAAGCACGGCGAACACATCGGCGAGCGGGCGCACCCGGAAGTGGGCGACACGCGTCGCAAACGCCGCGGAACCGCCGTAGGCGAGCCCCGCCGACGCCGCCATCACCGCCAACACTTGGAACAGCCGAACGGTCAACCTCGGTCGCCGGGTTGCGCGGGAGGTCATGAATGGGTCCTGACGGTCATTGGCTTGTCCTGGTCGGGTTGGAGCTTTGGGAGTGGCACGTCACTGGCAACTTGTGCTGTTGTCCTCATGGCCGGAGATGTTGTCCTTGTCGCCGTACAAGGTCTCGCTGATGCCGTAGGCGTAGACCGGGGCGTTGCCGCACAGCAGGATCGAGTAGCCGCCCAGCGCGCAGGCTGCGAGCGAGCTCTGCCCGAACTGGACGCAGATGTCGCCGGCGACGTTGTAGTTGGTGCCGCCGAGGTTGGTGATCGTGTACCAGCTGCCGGCGGTCAGGGCGCACGTTGGGTGGCCCACGAACGTCTCGCAGTTGTAGTCCTGGTCGTATGCAGAAGCGCCGGCCGGCGGACGCACGGCGAGCAGCGTGAAGCTGGCCGCGAGCGTGCCTGCGAGCACCAGGGCCACGCTGAACGGCGTCAGGCCCGATCGGCGCGCGCGCAGCCGGCGGGGTGGCGCCGGCGCGTCATCCACCACGCGCTCAGGGGCCGTCGTCGCTGCTGAAGGCTTCCGGCCTCGCTGCTTCATACCTCTGGTATCGCGCGACCCGCAAAGTTGTGACCAAATTCGTCAGATGCCCCGACACGGCGGGGGCGAAAGGCCGTTATCAGTACCCGAACGTCACCCGAACCTGCGAGCGGCTCGCGTGCACACCCGCCAAGACGAAGACGAACGCTCCGCGATCAGCCGCAACCAGCCGTTCAGACCTGACACCGGACGGACTGACCAGGCGCACGCTCGTCACTCGCGGGTTGGCGACGCCAAACACGACCAGGCGCAGATCGCTGGTCGGACACGCTCGCGCGCCGCGGGCGAGCCGTGTCAGCGGTTTCGACGGCCCGAAGCCGACAATCGGCGTCACGCACCGCGCAGTTGCGGAGAACCCGCTCGTCGGCAGATACGCCACGTACATGCTCCCCGTCTCCGCGTACGTGCACCCCGCGCGCGGCTCCACCGGCAGCACGTGGAAGAGCCCGTCGTTGCCGAACGCGCCGTCCTCGCCGATCACTCCGAGGCGCCCGTCGAGCACCCGCCCGATCTGCAGGCAGCTGAGGCGGCCCCCGTCGCCCGGCACGCCCCGCTTCGGCGTGTAGACGCGCACACCCCAGGAATAGCCGCCGGCCGGATCGGCGACCCGTAGCGGGGCGAGCACGACCTGCCCGGGCTTGGGCCCGCCCGTCAGCACCAGGCCCGCACGAACGGGAGGGCCGAAGAGCTGCGAGGCCGCAACCGCGGTGCCCGAGGCGAGCACGAGCGCGACCACGAGCACGAGCGCGGGGCGTCCCCGGCGGGCGAAACGCCACGTTGGCCAGGCGGGCGAGCCGGTGTGAGCGCGCGCCGCCTCGCGTCGCGCCGCCGCGACGAGCTCGCGCCTCAGGATCGCGATCGGATCAGTCACCGCTCGCCCATCCCGGAGCAACCTTCTTCAGCGATGTGAGCCCGCGACTGACGCGCTTGCGGACCACGCTCTCCGAGCAGCGCAGCTGCGCGGCGATCTCGTCGTACTCGCGGTCATCGAGGTGGCGTGCGATGACCGCGTCGCGCTGGTCGTCCGGCAGCGCGTCCAGCAGGTCCATCGCGCCGGCGGCAGCGAGGCGCTCGATCACCGCCAGTGCATGGTCGTCGACGACCAGCGCCTGCATCTCGAGCCCCCGCCGCGCGCGGTCCTCGACCTGGCCGTGACGCAGCGCGTCGAACCAGCGGTGGCGGGCGATCGCGAAGAGCCACGCCGTCGCCGGCTCGTCACCCGGCACGAAGCTCGAGAGCGACCCGAGCGCGGCCGCGAACGTCTCGGCGGCAAGATCCATCGCCAGTTCGGCGTCCGGCACGCGCCGGCGGAAGAACGCGAGAACCTTGGCGATGTGGCGGTCGTAGAACTCGCCAAACGCCTCGGCATCCTCGCGAGCCGCGATCAGCAGCTCGGCATCGGTCCGCTCGCGGCGCAAGCCCACAGCACAATGTAACCCCAGATCAGACGCCACCGCCCCGCGCCGTCTCGCGCCCACGTGCGCGTCGCACCGGCGCCGGCACCGCCGACGCCCGCGCGCCGCACCCCCCACTACGCTTTCGCCGTCCACATCGAGGAGGGGTGAAGCGTGAGCTCGACGGCACAGCCGACCGGAGGTGAGGGACTGCGAGCCGACCTCGTGTTCGAGGGCGGCGGGGTGAAGGGGATCGCGCTCGCCGGCGCGTACCTCGAGCTCACCGACCGCGGCTACCAGCCGGAGTGCGTGGCCGGCACCTCGGCGGGCGCGATCACCGCCGCGCTGGTGGCGGTTGGCTACAGCGGCGCGGAGCTCCAGGACATCGTGCTCAACCAGATGCACTTCCCGGACTTCGAGGACCACAGCCTGCTCGACGACCTCGGCGCGGCGGGCCAGCTCGAGGAGTTCCTCAAGCGGCGGGGGATCCACAGCGGCAAGTACTTCCTCAACTGGATGCGTCAGCTGCTCCAGGCGAAGGGCAGGACGACGTTCGGCGACCTGCGGACCCCCGCTGGCGGCGAGGGCGCCCGCGCGTACGCGCTGCAGGTGATCGCCTCCGACCTGACGGGAAGGAGCATGCTCGTGCTTCCGCGTGACGCCGACCAGCTCGGCATCGACCCCGACCAGCTCGAGATCGCGGAGGCTGTTCGCATGAGCATGTCGATCCCCGTGTTCTTCCAGCCCGTCGTGCACCACAACCCGAAGACCGGCGCCGGCCATGTGATCGTCGACGGCGGCATCCTTTCGAACTACCCGATCTGGCTCTTCGACGCCCCCGGCGACGCGACGCCGCGATTCCCCACCTTCGGCATGATGCTCGTCGCGCCCGGCCAGGACGCGCCGGTGCTCCCAGCGCAGGCGCCCGGCGCCGTGCTGCCGGACGTTGGCGCCGACATCGAGTTCCTGAAGCTGATCGTCGAGACGATGGCGGAGGCCCACGACCGCTTCTACGTCGATCAGGCCAACTACGCGCGCACGATCCCGATCCCGACGCTCGGCATCAGGACGACGCAGTTCGACATCTCGCCCGCACAGACCCGCGCGCTGTTCGACTCGGGCAGCAACGCCGCCGCGAAGTTCCTCGACAGCTGGGACTTCGAGGCATACAAGGCCAGGTTCCGCAGCGGGCCGCCGCCCGGAAGGCGCGAGAGCGTCCTCGCCCCGAAGCCGTGACCCCCCACCCGCGCGCGCCCTGCCGGGGCCGGCTAGCTGCGGGTGAGCACGACCACCGGGATCTCGCGGTCGGTCCGGCGCTGGTAGTCGTCGTAGGCGGGCCACGCCTGCGCCATCAGCGACCACAGGCGCGCGCGCTCCTCGCCCGAAGCCGTCGTCGCCACGACCGCCATCGCCTCGCCGCGGACCTCGATCGTGGCGTGCGGATCCGCCCGGAGGTTCTCGTACCAAGCGGGGTTCGCCGGCGCGCCGCCCTTGGATGCGACGACCACCCAGCGATCGCCGTCGGTGCGGTGGATCAGCGGTGTGGTGCGCAGCTCGCCGGAGGAGCGACCGGTGGTCGTCAGCAGCAGGATCGTCGTACCACGCCAGTGGTAGCCGCGCTCGCCGGCGCTCTCGCGGTACACGCGAACATGCTCGGCTCCGAACAGCCCATCATCTGCCGACGCCATGGCCGGATTCTACGAACCGGAGCAGGCCGGCGCTCGCGCGCGCCCGCGGCGAGAGATGCGGCCCGGCACGCCGGGCGCCGAGCGTGGACGGATGTTCCCCGCTTGCGCCAACAGCGGCTGAGCCCGTGCTACTTTTTTGCGGCCACCAAGCTTGGCCGCTCGCCCTCTCCGCCTTCGAACCGAACGGGGTACGCCCGATGAGCCTTCCCAGATCGAGCCGTCGCCGGACCAACGAACGCAGTCGCGGGGGCGGTTCGTCGAGCCCTTCGCACGGGCGCCGCACACCACGCGCCGCCCTGCTCGTCGTCTCGGCGCTGGCGCTGGCGGCAGCCGCCGGCGGCTCGGTTTCGATCGCGTCGGCCGGCGTCACCCGCGGCGCGGCGGCGCTCGGCCCCCGCTCGTCGTCGATCTACGGTCCCGGCGGGGCGCAGCTGCCGTTCACGGGACCCCAGCAGTCGGTCTGCGCGACGGCGGCTCCCGGGGCGGGGCAGTGCCTGATCCACGTCCTGGATACCGACTGGGGCGCGCCGGCCGCGAGGACGATCACGATCACGG
This sequence comes from uncultured Solirubrobacteraceae bacterium, assembly GCA_964483345.1. GTDB lineage: Bacteria > Actinomycetota > Thermoleophilia > Solirubrobacterales > Solirubrobacteraceae > Palsa-513. The sequence goes on along the minus strand of CAZABN010000001.1, from coordinate 115,870 downwards.
CCCCGTCCGGGCTGTCGCCGGCGGCGATCGAGGCCGTCTACGGCTACACGACCGCCTCGACCGCGGGCGCCGGGCAGACGATCGCGCTCGTCGACGCCTACGGCGACCCGAATGCGGCGGGGGATCTGAACGCGTTCAGCTCGCAGTACGGGCTGCCGGCGGAGTGTGCGGGCGCGGCGACGCCGCCCTCATGCTTCAACTTCACCGAGGTCAACCAGTCCGGCGGCACCAACCTGCCGGCGACCAACTCGAGCTGGGACCTGGAGATCAGCCTCGACATCGAGTGGGCGCACGCGATCGCGCCGGCTGCGAGCATCCTGCTCGTCGACGCCTCGACCAGCAGCCTCTCGAACCTGCTGGCCGCCGAGCAGTATGCCGCAGCGCGCGCCGATTACGTCTCGAACAGCTGGGGGTCCTCGGAGTTCTCCGGCGAGACCCTCGACGACGCCTATTTCACCGATCCTGGCGTCAGCTACTTCGCCGCCGCCGGTGACAGCGCCTCCTCGGTGCTGTGGCCCTCGGCGTCGCCGGACGTGACCTCGGTCGGCGGCACGAGCCTCACGTTCACCGCCGGCGGCAGCCTCGCGCAGGAGGCGGCGTGGAGCAGCGGTGGCGGCGGCTGCAGCCGCTACGAGACCGCGAGCCCGTCTCAGGCGACGGGCAGCGTGAGCTGCGCGGGCAGGCGCGCGACGCCGGACCTCTCGCTCGACGCCGACCCCAATTCGGGCGTGTCGGTGTACGACAGCGTCGCCTACGACGGCCAGGCCGGCTGGTGGACCGTCGGCGGCACGAGCGCGTCGACGGTGATGGTCGCCGCCGAGGCGGCGGTCGCCGGCGCCGATCTGAACGCGCCCGCCGCGGGGACCGCGCCCTACCTGTACGCGAGCCCGCCGAACATCCCCCTGCGCGACATCACCTCGGGCAGCAACGGGCATCCGGCGCTGGTCGGCTACGACCTCGCCACCGGGCTGGGCAGCTGGTCATACACGCCGGGTGCGCCGGCCGCTCTCACGGCCACGACGGGCGCGGGCGGCGTCACGCTCAACTGGAGCGCGCCGACGGGCGCGCCGGTCGGCCGCTACAACATCTGGCGGGGCACCGCCTCCGGCCAGGAGACCACGGAGGTCGGCTCGGTCACCGCGCCCACGACGACCTTCCTCGACAGCACGGCGACGGGCGCCGTCACCTACTACTACAGGGTGCAGGCGGCGGACACCGCCGGCGCCGTCGGCCCGTTCTCGAACGAGGCGCTCGCCGCGCCGCCGAGCGTACCGCCGGTGGCGAGCTTCACCAAGACCTGCTCGCAGGCGTCGTGCAGCTTCGCCTCGACCTCGACCGACGCCCAGGGCACGATCGGCTCCTACGCCTGGAACGGCGGCAACGGCGTGATCGGCAGCGGCTCGACGTTCTCGGACACCTACACGGCGGCCGGAACCGACAACGTCACGCTCACGGTCACCAACACCGCCGGGCAGTCCTCCGCACCCGCCACCGTGCAGGTGACCTGCACCGCCTCGTCGTCGGGCTACGGCTTCTTCGGCAGAGGCAGGACCACGATCGCCTGCCACTGACCCCACGGCCCTGCTCGCGGCCCGGGCGGGCCGGCCGGCGTTCGCGCGAGCGTAGATTGTCCGGGAGTCGCGCACCCACGCGCGACCACCCAATGCCGGCGGCCGTGACAACAAGCACCCCACGCCCTGCCCTCGCACCGGGCCTATTCTTCACTACACCAGTGAGCTTAGTGTTGTATCCTGGCGCGCTTCCTGACGATCTGGAGGTGGCGACATCGGCGCTCAGCCGGACAGCGCGCCGCGCGGCCTGACACGTCGCCGGCTGCTCGTACGTGGTGGAGCGGCGCTCGGCGCGCTCGCATTCGGCGCCGCCCGCGCGCCGCGCAGCGACGCGCTCACACCGGTGAACAGCTTCGGCTCCGTGCCGGTCGCCGCGCCGCCGCTGCTGCGCTCGCGGCCGGACCTGCGGATCCCCGCCCTCGCCGTCGACGTCAACAAGCCGGGTACGGCTCCCGGCCTGATCTTCTTCGCCCCCTACGGCTCGCCGACCGGGCAGGCCGGGGCGGTCATCGCCGACGGGTCGGGCGAGCCGGTCTGGGAGTACCCGACCCCCGGCGAGGAGGTCTACAACTTCCAGGTCCAGACCTACCGGGGCCGGCCCGCGCTGACGTGGTGGCAGGGCAAGATCGTCGACGGCCACGGCGCCGGCTCCTACGTGATCGCCGACCAGGCGTATCAGACGATCGCGCGGGTGCGTGCGGGCAACGGGCTCGAGAGCGACCTGCACGAGTTCCTGCTGACCAGCGCCGGCACCGCCCTGCTGACCTCCTACGTCTCGACCCACGTCGACCTGCGCTCGGTCGGGGGGCCGCAGCACGGCGCGATCGAGGACGCCGTCTTCCAGGAGATCGACCTGGCGAGCGGCCGGGTGCTGCTCGAATGGCACAGCCTCGACCACATCGCGCTGAGCGAGTCCTACTGGCCGCTGACGAGCTGGAGCTGGGACTACGTGCACCTGAACTCGATCGACGTCGACACCGACGGGCAGCTGCTCGTCTCCTCGCGCAACACCCACACGATCTACAAGATCGACCGCCGCTCCGGCGCGATCATCTGGCGGCTGGGCGGCAGCCAGAGCGACTTCGCGATCGGCCCCGGGGCGACGTTCGCCTGGCAGCACGACGCGCGCCGCCACCCCGACGGCACGCTGACGATGTTCGACAACGAGGGGGCGCCCGGCGGCGGCACGCAGTCGCGGGCGCTCGTGCTCGCCGTCGACGAGCAGGCCAGGACCGCGCGCCTGCAGGGCCAGTACCTGCACCCGCTGGCGTTGCAGGCCTCCAGCTGCGGCAGCGTCCGCATGCTGGAGAACGGCAACGTGTTCGTCGGGTGGGGGGCGGAGCCGTTCGTCTCCGAGTTCTCAGCCGCTGGCGAGCTGCTCCTCGACGCCCGGCTCGGCGCCGAATACAGCGGCTACCGCGCGTTTCGCATCCCGTGGAGCGTGACCGGCGAGGGCCGGCCGGCGCTTGCGGCCCGCCGTCACGGTGCCGGCGCGACCCAGCTGTGGGTGAGCTGGAACGGCGACACGCAGGTCGTGAACTGGCAGGTGCTCGCCGGCTCCGCGAGCGGCGCGCTCAAAGTGCTCGGGACGCAGCCGCGAACCGGATTCGAGACGGCGATCACGCTCGCCGGGACGCCGCGGCGCGTGGCCGTCCGCGGACTCGACAGCGCCGGCCGCACGCTCGCCACCTCGCCGATCCAGACGCTCTGAAGCGCTACGGGCCGCTGCCCAGCGAGAAGGTCCAGGTCGAGGTGTAGGGGGTCGAGGTGGCGAGCGCGTCGGCGGGTATCGCGAGCGTCCAGGTCGTGGTGAAGGTCTGTGCGCCCAGGCCGGTGTTCACGACCGCGTCGAAGATCGTCGTCGGCGCCGGCGCGACCGCCCCCGCCGGCAGCGTGTAGGGGTAGGCGACGAGCGTGCTCGCGAGCGTGCAGAAGATCGGCAGCAGGTCGCAGACGAGGTTCGGCGCCGACTGGATCGTCGTCGCGCTCGCCGGCAGCGTGTGCGTGCCGGAGGTGAACTGCGTCGAGGTCGCGGTGACGTTCCAGCCGGCCGCGGACCCGGTCGCGTCGCTGACGTCGAACGCGAGCGACGCCGTGAGCGTGCGGTCGGTGCCGTTCAGCGTGGCCGTCGGGAAGGTGAGCGTGGACGCCGGCGTGCCGTTCACGAACGACAGCGCGCCACCCTGCAGCAGCACCGAAGCCGAGGTGGAGGCGGCCTGCGAGGAGGCGGGCAGGACGGCTGCGGCGGCGATCGCCACGACCGTGAGCGCCCGAACACTGAACATGCGCACGGTATCGGCCCCGTCGGGCGCGCGGTGCGCGGAGCGGGGCGCCAATCGGACATTCGTCCAGCAACCCGGCTGCTAGCCTCGGGGTGCCCGCGCGCCGCCGCCGCGCGGCCGGCCCGATCAGCCACGGCAGTGCGAAAGGAACGTGATGGGCGTCACCCGCTTCGGCCTTCAGATCCCGAGCTTCACCTTCCCCGCGGTCGCCGACCGCGACCTCTTCGGCGCGATCGCAGAGGTCGCGGGCGCCGCGGACGAGTCGGGCTTCGACTCGGTCTGGGTGATGGATCACTTCTACCAGATCGCGATGGTCGGACCGCGAACCGACCCGATGCTCGAGTCCTACACGCTGCTCGGCGCGCTCGCCGCGCGGACGAACCGGGTGAGCCTCGGGACGATGGTGACGGGCGTCACCTACCGCAACCCGGCGCTCCTGGCCAAGCAGGTCACGACCCTCGACGTCGTCTCCGGCGGCCGCGCGATCCTCGGCATCGGTGCGGCGTGGAACGAGGAGGAGCACGCCGGCTACGGCTTCGCCTACCCGCCGATCGGCGAGCGGCTCGACCGCCTCGAGGAGGCGCTGCAGATCTGCCGCGCGATGTTCACGCAGGAGACGGCGAGCTTCAGCGGCCGCCACTACACGGTCGCGGAGGCCCTGAACTTCCCGCGGCCGATCCGCCCGGGCGGGATCCCGATCCTGGTCGGCGGCGGCGGCGAGCGCCGCACGCTCGCGCTGGTCGCCAAGTACGCCGACGCCTGCAACATCTTCGGTGACCTGCCGACCGTCGCGCACAAGCTCGAGGTGCTCGCGCGCCACTGCGAGGCGATCGGGCGCGACCCGGCGACGATCACCAAGACGCGCCTCGGCGGCCTGGCGATCGCGGCGAGCGCGCAGGAGGCCGACCGCAAGGGGCGCGAGATGGCGCGGGCTCGCGGCATGGACGAGGAGCGCTACTCCGACTACGTGATCGCCGGCGATCCCGACAGCGTCTGCGAGCAGGTCGCCACCTACCTCGACGCCGGCCTCGACGGGCTGATCTTCAACATGCACGACGCGCACGAGATCGAGCCGGTGAGGCTCGCCGGCGAGACGCTGTCGAAGGCGTTCGGCGCCGCGGGCGCCGGTCCTATCCTGTAGGGGTGACCCCCGTCGTCGAGCTGCTCTACTGGGACGGATGCCCGTCGCACCCCGCAGCCCTCGCCGACCTGCGCGCCGCGCTCGCCGAGCTCGGGCGCCCCGACGTCGAGCTGACGCTGACCGAGGTCACGAGTGACGCGCAGGCGTGCGAACGCGGCTTCGTCGGCTCGCCCACGCTGCGCATCGACGGCGTCGACCCCGTGCCGCCGCCGCCGGGAGAGCCGCCCGGGCTGACCTGCCGGCTCTACCGCCGCCGCGACGGACGCCACTCGCCCACGCCCGACCCGGCCGACCTGCGCGACGCGCTGCGCCGGCTGCTGCCCCCACCCACCCAGGAGTCCCGAACATGACATTCGCGATCGGAGCGCTCGCTCCGAACTTCACCCTCCCCGACACCTACGGCAACGAGACGCCGCTGCGCGACGCCGGCACCGGCCCGACGGTCGTCGTCTTCACCTGCAACCACTGCCCCTACGCGCTCGCCTGGCACGACCGCCTGCAGGCCGTCGCGCGCGACTACGGCCCGCGCGGCGTGCGGATCCTGCAGATCAACAGCAACGACGCGACGCGCTACCCGCACGACTCGCTCGAGGCGATGTCCGCGCGCGTCGCCGCCGGCGAGTTCGCCAGCCCCTACCTGCACGACGCCACGCAGCAGGTCGCGCGCGCCTGGGAGGCGACCGTGACCCCGGACGTCTACGTGATCGACGCCGACGGGCGCCTCGCCTACCACGGCGCCCCCGACGGCGACCACAACGACGAGTCGCTCGCCGCGGCGTGGCTGCGTGACGCGCTGGACGCGGTGCTCGACGGGCGAGCGGCCGATCCGGCGGAGACCGAGCCGGTCGGCTGCACGATCAAGTGGAGCCGCTGAGCCGCAGCTCCATCACGTAGTGGGGCCCGATCTCGGGCAGATCGAACTCCTCGGAGGTGACGCGCAGGCCCGCCCGCTCGTAGAGTGAGCGCGCCGGCGTGCGCGCGTTGCACCAGATCCGCCGCGCGCCCTGCGCGCTCGCGTGCGCGATCAGCTCGGCGAGCACCGCGGTGCCGATCCCGCGGCCGCGCGCGTCGGGCCGGGTCGCCATGCTGCGGATCCGCCATGCGCCCGGCTCGCCGTCGGGGACGACGAAGCCACAGCCGACCAGCTCGCCCGCGTCGAGAGCGCCGACCGCGAACGCGCCCGCGGCCTCGCTGTGCGCGACCTGCTCGAGCGTCTGGTGCGGACGCAGCACCTCGCGGCGAAGCTCCCGCGTCCGCTCCACCGCCACCGGCGCGATGACGATCGCGTCCACGGCGAGATCCTAATCGTGGTTCAGCTGGGTGCATGCACCCAGCTGCCGGGGGGTGCATGCACCCCCCGGGGAGTCGGCGCATGCGCCGACTCGAAAAGCTCAGGGGCAGGGCTCGGTCGCCGCGATCGCGCCCGCCGCCATCACCAGGCCGAAGGCCGTGTAAGCCTCGGCGCCGGCCAGTTCCTGCGCCGCGGCGAGCAGGCCGTCGATGCGCTCGAGCGCCGGTCCCGCGGAACCCGGGTCGGGGTCGCGGCAGACCGCGCGGGCGAGCGCGATCATCGGCGCGACGCGGGCGAAGTCGGGCGGCGGGCCAGAGCCGATCGCCGCCCCGAACCCCATGTTCAGGTAGGCGCCGACGCGGGTGAGGCGCCCGTTGACCGCACGGTGCGGCGGCACGCGCGGCGGCGCGGGCGCGGGCAGCGGTCGGCGCGCCAGCAGCGCGTCCATCGTGGCGCCGGCGACCAGCGCGCGCTCGGCGGCGCTCAGCCCGGCGTAGGCGGCGACCCGCAGCGTCTGGAAGAGGCCGCCGACGGGACGCCCGTAGGGGACGTCGGAGCCGAACACGATGCGCTCCGCGGGGACGCGGGCGAACAGCTCGATCAGGTCGAAGGGGGAGAAGACGGAGGTGTCGTAGAGCGCCGCGGGATGGCCGGCGAGGCGTGTCGCGAACATCCCCTGGTCGGCGATCGCGCCGTGGGCGAGGATCAGCGGCACCTCCGGGCGGCGCTGCGCGAGGTCGGCGAGCGCGTCCATCGGCGGCATCCCGCGACCGGCGTGGATCAGGATCGGCACCCCCGCGTCGCGGGCAAGCTCGAAGATCGCGAGCGCGGCCGGGGTGTCGAAGCCGAACGACTGCGCGCGCGGGTGCAGCTTGATCCCGCGCGCCCCGAGCGCGATGCAGCGCTCCCCCTCCGCCACCGGGTCATCCGCCGGGTCCAGGCGGCAGAACGGGTGCAGGCGGCCCTCGGCCGCCGCCGCCCAGGCGAGCACGCGGTCGTTCGGCGTGCGGTAGGCGGGCCGGCGGTCGGGGTCGTGCAGCGGGAAGACGCACGCGCGCGCCGCGCCGTCCACCTGGTCGAGGAAGGCGAGCAGGCTCTCCAGCGTCAGCGACTGGCCGTCCTCGTCGCGCCCGAGATGGGTGTGCGCGTCGAGCACGCGGCCGGCGTCGGGCAGCAGCTCGCGCAGCTCGGCCGTGAGCGTGTCGAAGGCCGCCGGCATGGGCTCCGCCACCACCCGGCGCATGCTGCCATAACGTTGACGCGATGAGCGCCACCGCGCCGCCGCCCGCGCAGCTCGTGCTGATCGGCCTGATGGGCACCGGCAAGACGACGATCGGGCGTCTCGCGGCCGCGCGGCTGCGCCGCCCGATGCTCGACAGCGACGCCGAGATCGAGGCGCGCGAGGGCGCGAGCGTGCGGGAGCTGCAGGAGCGCTGGGGCGCCGAGCGGCTGCACCGGCTCGAGGCGGCGATCCTGCTCGAGGCGCTCGCCGGCGGGCAGCCGTCGGTGATCTGCGCCGCCGCCAGCACGATCGACGACGAGCGCTGCCGCGCGGCGCTGCGCGCGCCGGGCGTGACCGCGGTGTGGCTGCGCGCCACGCTCGCGACGCTCGTGGCCCGCTACGACGCCGACCCCCACCGCCCGCGCTACCCGCAGGGGACGGCGGCCGCGCTGGCCGGGCAGCTCGCCGCCCGCACCGAGCGCTACGCCGCGGTCGCGACGCTCGCGATCGACGTCGACGGGTTGACACCCGAGCAGGTGATGGCGCGGCTGGAGCCGGCGCTCGGGTAGCTCAGTGAACCTGCCGCGCCGATTCGGCGATCGCCAGCAGCTGCGCGTTGCTGAGCGTCTCGTTGAGGCTGTTGGAGACCCAGTAGAGGATGCCGCCCTCGCGCCAGCCGATGTCGTGGTAGGACGAGCCGTCGCTGACGAACATGTAGGTGCGCCCGCCGATCGTCTCGGTCCCGGTGGGGTTGGCGAACAGCGGCGGGTTGGTCCAGTTCATCCCCTCGATGCCGTAGTACTCGCCCTCGGAGCCGGCCGACCAGTCGATCCGGTAGCCGTAGTGGAGGTGGCCCTGCTCGTCGCGGATCGTGTACGGGTGGAAGTCGTTGGGGCTCGCCGGGCCGGTCTGCACGCTCGGCAGATAGATCGGGACGCCGACCTCGGGCGTGATCGCGAGCGCCTGCTGGGTGACGGAGGCGGGGATCGCGTAGAGGTCGTCGTGGCCGTCGCCGATCGTCGTCGAGGCGTGGTGGGTGTGGTGGGTGTGGCTGTGGGTGACGGCGTGGCCGCTCGAGCCGCTGCTTGCTCGCTCGCCCGGCAGGCTCGCCTTGGGGGCCTCGTAGAGGAAGTCGCGGACGCTCGCCGCGATCAGCTGCGGCGTCGAGAGCACGGCCTCCTCGGGGCCCTGCGGCGTGTTGATCTGATAGGCCGGGTTCGCCACCTGGAACGGGACCTCGCGCACCGGCTTGGCCTGCGAGAACGCGGCGAGGTAGAGCAGGTCCGCGATCTCGTGGGCGCCGCGGATGTCGGTCCAGACCGCCTTGCCGAACGCCTTCGCGAGCGCCGACCACTTGCTGAGGAAGCCCCACACGCCGAGCTGCTCCTTGGCGTCGCGGATGAAGTCCTGCTGGCGCGCGACGCGCACGAAGTCCGAGTCGGTGTGGCGGTAGCGGACGTAGGAGAAGGCCTGGTTGCTGCACAGCCTCTGATAGCCCGGCTCGATGTTGATCGGCGAGTAGCTGTCGTCGCCCGGGTTGTAGTAACGCTGGTCGACGTCGACGTAGACGCAGCCGATCGCGTCCACCAGCCCCAGGAACGCCGCGAAGTTGAAGTCGATCACGTGGTTGATCGTGATCCCCGGAATCGTCGCGAGGACGACCTTCTTGACCAGGTCGTCGCGCCCGATCGAGTACGCCGAGTTGAACTTCTGGTCGGGGTAGGTCACGCCCTTCCAGTTGAAGCTGACGAGCAGGTCGCGCGGGATCGAGAGGATCGAGGTCTGATCCTGCGCCGGGTCCATCCGCACCAGCATGAAGGTGTCGGCGTGCAGCAGGTGGACGCCGTTGACGTCCTGCTCGGCGCCGGTCGCGTAGGTCGTCGTCTTGCCGATGTGGTCGTCGCCGATCACCAGGATCGTCTCCGGCTGCCCCGCCTGCGCGGGCGTCAGGTACTGCGAGTCAAGCGGCGTGCCCCCCAGCGCGAAGTCGTCGGCGACCGTGCTCACCACGTTGATCGCGCCGACCGAGATCGCCGCCGCGGTGGCGACCACGATCACGATGCAGCCGAGGAGGTGGCGGCGGAGCGGATGCACGCGCCGGCGCGCGGGCGCGGACGCCGGCGCGGCCGCCCGTTCGGGCGCGCGGGGCAGCCGGCGCTTCATTGATCACCGGCTCCGCGAGCGAGATGCGAACTGCCTGCGCGCCCGCCGAGCCGATCGCCGTCGATGTCAGGAGCGAATGTCGGCACGATTGAAGTTGCGCGGCGCAAGCCGCGCCAGCACAGTATTGCGCGTGATCCACACGTTCACGCCCGCTCACCGCGCGCGGAGAAGCGGCGGTACGCTCCAACCGGTGAGCGTCAAGCGCGGCATCTTCGTGGCGCCCTTCGACGAGCTGGTCGATCCGCGGGTGCTCGCTGAGCTGGCGCAGAACGCCGAGGCGCGCGGCTGGGACGGCTTCTTCGTCTGGGATCACGTCGCCTGGAGTGCCCCGGTTCGTGCCGTTGCCGATCCGTGGGTGGCGCTGGCCGCGGTCGCCTGCGCCACGCGGACCGTGCGGATCGGCCCGCTCGTAACCCCGCTGTCGCGGCGCCGGGTTCAGAAGCTGGCGCGCGAGACTGTCACGCTCGACCACCTCAGCGGCGGGCGCCTGACGCTCGGCGTCGGGCTGGGCAGCGTTCGCAACGGGGAGCTCGAGCCGTTCGGCGAGGTCGTCGACGCGCGCGAGCGAGCCGTCCTGCTCGACCGGGGGCTCGAGCAGCTCAGCGAGCTGTGGGCCGGCGCCTTCGAGCCGCTCCCGCTGCAGCGCCCGCGCATCCCGGTTTGGGTTGCCGCGCGCTGGCCGAACCGCCGGCCCCTCGCGCGCGCCGCGCGCTGGGACGGCCTCTTCCCGATCGAGCTTCCCGGCCCGGACGAGCTGGCGGTGCTCGCCGAGGAGCTGCGCCTGCTGCGCGACGAGGCCGCCGCGCCGGCCGAGCTGATCGCCGAGCTCCCGCCCGGCGGCGACGCCGGCGCCTGGGAGCGCGCCGGCGCAACCTGGCTGCTCACGGCCTTCGGGCCGCAGCCGCGTCTGGCCGAGGTGCGCGAGGCGATCGAGGCCGGCCCGGGTTAGAACGGCTTTCGCAATGACGGGCACACCCTCATTGCGAAAGACGTTCTGAGCGGCGGGCTCAGAAGACGAGCAGCATCAGCCCGAGCGTGATGCCGGGGCCGATCGTGATCATCAGGCCGCGGTCGCCGGGCGCCGGGGCGCGGCGGCGCATCGTCTCCTCGAGCACGTAGAAGATCGATGGCGTGCCGATGTTGCCGTGGTCGGCGAGCACCTCGTAGCTGATCGCCACCTCGTCATCCGGGAGCCCGAGCACGCTCTGCACGCAGCGCAGGATCCGCCGTCCTCCGGGGTGGATCATCCAGTGGTCGATCGCGTAGCGCGTCAGGCCGAGCGGCGCCAGGAAGTCGTCGACGAGCCGGTCGAGCCCGGCGCTCGCGAGGTCGGGAAGCTCGCGCGCGAGGTGCAGGTGGCTGTCGTCGTCGGCCAGCGCCATGTGCACGATCTCGAGCGTCCCCGCCAGCTGGTGAACCGTCGAGGCGACGACCGCGGGGCCCGCCGCCTGGTCGCCCTGCTCGACGATCGCCGCCGAGCAGCCGTCGCCGAAGATCGCCGAGCCGATCACCTTGGCGCGCGGATCGTCCGGTGCCGCCTGGCTGAGCAGCCCGCTCATGCTCTCGGCCGCGACGATCAGCCCGCGGCTGCCCTCGCGTTCGGGGAGCGTGCGCGCGACGAGCCGCACGAGCGGCACGGCGCTCGCGCAGCCGATGCCGACGACGTGGTACTTGTCGGTCGCCGGGTCCATCTCGTAGTGCTCGACGAGCCGGTGCGCGATCGTCGGGCCGCCGAGCGAGTAGAGGCTCGCGCTGACGACCACGTCGACCTCGCGCGGATCGATGCCGAGCTGGTCCACGGCGCTGACGGCCAGCTCGAACAGCTGCGCCTCCGAGGCCGCCGTGCGGCCCTGCAGCGTCTGGCCGCCCTGGTCCTCGAGCGCCGTCAGATGGCGCCGTGTCACGCCGCAGCTCGCGAAGATCCGCTGCGCGAAGGGGTCGTCCGCCATGCCGAGCGCGTCGAGCACCTCCTGCTGGGAGAACGATCGCGCCGGGTCGGCGTGCGTGAGCCTGCTGATGTGCGGCGTCGCGGGGCGCACCAGCGGCGAGTCGCCGTGGCGGCGGACGCCCGGGCCGAGCCTCGCGCGCAGCTCGGCGCAGTCGTTGAGGTGCGGGAACGGCACGTCCGGGACGGCCACGCCGAGAAAGGCGCACAGCGGATCCCAGCCGTCCTCGACGTCGAACACCAGCAGCCGCTCGGCCGGCACGGTGCGGGAAACCTCGTCGTTGTGGCGCTGGAAACGCGCAAGCGCCTCGTCGCGGCGCTCGAAGCTGCCGTCGAGGATGTCCTTCCACAGCGGCCGGTCGGGCATCATCAGCACGTCGAGGGCGACGTCCTCGGCCGCCGCGAGCTGCGGGCCGCCGGCCATCGCGAGCTCGCGCGTCGCGCGCAGGCAGGCGGCGTAGCTCTCGTACCAGGCCTCCGGCTCACGCACGCTGAGCAGCACCAGCGACGACGGCCAGACGTCGATCAGCTCGCGGTAGTGGCGCGCGCCGACCCAGCCGAGCGCGGCGTTCCAGCGGGCCAGGCCCTCGCCCCAGTTCAGCGCCGTGACGCTCTCACCGGAGCGGGCGCGCCGCAGCACCTCGTCGGTCTGCGCGGCGGTGCGCGGGTGCAGGCACGGGCCGACGCCGAGCAGCTCGAGCGCCGCCGCCAGCGAAACGGTGCCGGTGCGCGTGTAGCCGGCGCCGATCACCTTCACGGGCAACTCCCCGGGATTCGCCGGCAGTCCCCTGGCGGCTTCGTCCTCGAACAACGCGGGCACGCAGGCACTTTAACAACTGACGCCAACGAACTCTAAATAATCCGTAACAATGCGGGCCGGCGGCCGCGGAGCCGCCGGCGAGCGCCCGGACCTGACCGGCCGGCGCGGCGTCCAAGGCACGCCGGACTCGCCCAACACGAACGACATCGGGAGATCGGCCAATGCAAGTAATCGGAGCGGGGCTGCCGCGCACCGGCACGCTGACCCAGAAGCTGGCACTCGAGCTGCTGGGCTTCGGGCCCTGCTACCACTGGGTCGACGTGATCGCCAATCTGGACCGCGTGGAGCAGTGGGAGCGCGCGATCGACGGCGAGGCCCCCTGGGAGGAGATCTTCGGCGACTGCCAGGCGACCGTCGACTGGCCGGGCGGCTTCTTCTACGCCGAGCTCGTCGAGGCCTACCCGCAGGCCAAGGTCGTGCTCAGCGTGCGCGACCCGGAGCGCTGGGAGGCCAGCTTCCGCGAGACGATCTGGGACATGTGCTTCGGCGACACGCTGGTTCGCCACCTCTCGGCGGCGCGCGCCAAGATCGACCCGCGCTGGGAGCGCTACCTGCGGTTGATCGACCGCATGTTCTGGATCGATCGCGGCACCTTCGCCGCCGACGGCGGAGCGCAGCCGGAGAACCTGATCGCTGCGATGCACCGCCACGAGGACGCCGTCAAGGCGCTCGTCCCGGCGGAGCGCCTGCTCGTCTGGGACGTGACCGAGGGCTGGGGGCCGCTGTGCGAGTTCCTCGAGGTGGCGGTGCCCGACCAGCCGCTACCGCACGCCAACGACCGTGACACCTTCAGCTACCGCGTCACGAACGGCGCGCTGGCGACGCTGCAGGCGTGGCACGAGGCGCGCCCCGTGCCTGCGTGAGCCGGGAGCGGCGGCATGAGCCCGCGTGACGCTGCGTGGGCCCGCGTGAGCCTGCGTGAGCCTGCGTGAGCGCGTGAGCCTGGTGAGCCTGTGTGAGCCCGCGTGTGTGAGCCCGCGTGTGTGAGCCCGCCTGCGTGAGCCCGCGTGAGCGCGTGCACGATGCCAAGCGAAACATGCACATATCTTGATATGTACGCGCCATTCCTCTGGTAGACTCTCGCCAGCCGTGGCCAGCTACGCACCCACCGCCCCCCCAGCGCCGCTGCCCAGCCTCGACGGGTTCGTGGGCACGCTGCGCGCCGTGGCCGAGCCCACCCGGCTGCGCCTCGCGATCCTGCTCAGCCGAGCCGAGCTGACCGTGACCGAGATCAGCCAGGTCGTCGGGCAGAGCCAGCCGCGGACCAGCCGGCACCTGCGGCTGCTGCTTGACGCCGACATCCTCGAGCGCTCGCCCGAGGGGGCGAACGTGTTTTACCGCGTCCGCGACAGCGGCGTGGGCGCCGAGCTGGTTCGGGAGCTCGCGGAGCGCGCCCCGGCCGAGGATCCCGTCGTCGCCGCCGACGCGGCGGCGCTGGAGCGTGTGCGCCAGTCGCGCGTCGCTGCCGCCGAGCGATGCCTGCGCAGCCACGACGACGAGGTCGCGACACTCCGCTCGCTCCAGGTCGCCGAGGCCGACGTCGAACGGGCGATGCTCGAGCTGATCGGGGGATCCGAGCCGATCGAGCGCCTGCTCGACATCGGCACAGGAACCGGGCGCATGCTCGAACTGCTGGCGCCGGTGAGCGAGCGCAGCGTCGGCCTGGACGTCAGTCGCGACATGGTCGCGGCCGCGCGTGCGAAGCTGGGGCAGGCCCGGCTCTCGCGCGCCTGCGTGCGGCAGGGCGACCTGCACCGTCCGCCGCTCGCGGCCGCGAGCTTCGACGTCGCCGTGATGCATCACGTCCTGCACCTGCTCGACGACCCCGGCGAGGCGCTCGTCGATGCCGCCCGCCTGCTGCGCGCGGGCGGCCGGCTGCTGGTCGCCGACTACGCCCCGCACACGTTCGAGTTCCTGCGCGAGCAGCACGGCCATCGCCGGCTCGGCATCGACGAGCGGGAGATGCGCGCGTGGGCGGCGCAGGCCGGCCTCGAGATCGAGTCCGAGCAGACACTCGAGGGGCCCGGGGGCGAACGGCTCACGGTCCGGCTGTGGCTGCTGCGCACCCGCCCGCCCGAGCCGAGCGCGCGATCGGCGGTCGCATGAGCGCCTCGGTCTCCTTCGAGTTCTTCCCGCCGCGCACACCCGAGTCCTGGGAACGCTTCCGCTCGACGCTCGAGCGTCTGAAGCCGCTCGAGCCGGCGTTCGTCTCCGTCACCTACGGCGCGGGCGGGAGCACGCGCGAGTCGACGCTGGAAACGCTGCGGGAGATCGGCGAGCGCACCTCGATCCCGCGGGCCGGGCACCTGACCTGCGTCGGCTGCCCGCGCGAGGAGGTCGATGCGACAATCCGCGACTACTGGGAGGCCGGGATCACGCACATCGTGGCCCTGCGCGGCGACATGCCCGAGCTTGGATCGTCGTTCGTCCCCCACCCCGACGGCTACCAGGGCTCGGTCGAGCTGGTCGAGGCGATCCGCAGGGTCGCGCCCTTCGAGGTGTCCGTCGCGGCCTACCCGGAGACCCACCCCGACTCGCACTCGCCGGCGAAGGACATGGAACTGCTGGCGCGCAAGGCGCAGGCCGGCGCGACGCGCGCGATCACTCAGTTCTGCCTGATCAACGAGCGGATCGTGGCCCTGCGCGAGCGCGTCGAACGGGCCCGAATCGGCATCCCTATCGTTCCCGGGATCATGTTCTCCCCCAATCTCGAGGGGCTGACGCGGATGGCCGACCGCTGCGGCACGACCGTCCCACCCTTCTACGCCGAGCGCTTCGAGGGCCTCGACGACGACCCGGCGACGCGCCGGCTCGTCGCCGGCATGCTCGCCGTTCACCAGATCGAGGGGCTGCGCCGCGAGGGCTTCGAGGAGTTCCATCTGTACACGCTCAACCAGGCCGAGGTCATCATCGCGGCGTGCCGCATCGCCGACCTGACGCCGCAGGCGCGAGAGCGCCAGCCGGCATGAGCGCCGAGGCGAACAGTTCTGCGCGGATCGCCGCGCTGCACGAGGCCGCCGCCGAACGGATCCTCGTGCTCGACGGCTCGTGGGGCGTCAAGATCCAGGAGCTCGGCCTGACCGAGGAGGACTTCCGCGGCGAGCGCTTCGCCCAGCATCCCTCGCCGCTGCGTGGTGACACGGACCTCCTGTCGCTGACCTCGCCGGCGATCGTGACCGAGCTGTCGGAGGAGTACCTCTCCGCCGGCGCCGACATCATCACGACGAACACCTTCACGGCTACGGCGATCGCGCAGGCCGATTACGAGATGCAGGCGCACGTGGCGGAGATGAACGTCGCCGCCGCAGCGCTCGCGCGCGCGGCCGCGGACCGCGCCACGGCCGACGATCCGACCCACCGCCCACGCTGGGTCGCGGGGTCGATCGGTCCCACCAACCGGACGCTCTCGATGTCGACCAAGGTCGAGGATCCCGGCGCCCGCGCGGTCGACTTCGACGAGGTCTACGACGCCTACCGCGAGCAGGCGCTGGCCCTCCACGAGGGCGGCGCCGACATCTTCCTGGTCGAGACGGTCTTCGACACGCTGAACGCGAAGGCGGCACTGAAAGCGATCCTCGACCTGCGCGACGAGGGCCTCGCGGAGCTGCCGATCTGGATCTCCGGCACGATCACCGACCTCTCCGGGCGAACGCTGTCGGGACAGACGGTTGAGGCCTTCTGGACCTCGGTTCGCCATGCCGAGCCGTTCGCGGTCGGGCTGAACTGCGCGCTCGGCGCCGACCTGATGCGGCCCTACCTGGCGGAGCTCTCGGCGGTGGCCGACACGCTCGTCGCCGCCCATCCCAACGCCGGCCTGCCGAACGAGTACGGCGGCTACGACGAGGGCCCGGCGGAGACCTGCGGGCACATCAGCGAGTGGGCGCGCAGCGGTCTGGTCAACATCGTCGGCGGCTGCTGCGGCACGACGCCCGCGCACATCCGCGCGATCGCCGACGCGGTGGCGGGCCTGCCGCCGCGGAGCGTGCCCCGGATCGCCCCGGCGCTGCGGCTCTCCGGCCTCGAGCCGTTCGTGACCGCGTGAGCGGGACGCACCGATGACCGGCAAGATCGCGAGCTTCGTCAACATCGGCGAGCGCACCAATATCACGGGATCCGCGCACTTCAAGCGCCTGGTGCTCGCCGGCGACTACGCCGCGGCACTCGAGGTCGCCCGCCAGCAGATCGCCGGCGGCGCCCAGATCATCGACGTCAACATGGACGACGGCATGCTCGACGGCGAGCAGGCGATGACGACGTTCCTGCGGCTGATCGCCTCCGAGCCCGACATCGCGCGAGTGCCGATCATGATCGACTCGTCGAAGTGGAGCGTGATCGAGGCCGGGCTGAAGTGCGTGCAGGGAAAGGCAATCGTCAACTCGATCAGCCTGAAGGAGGGCGAGCAGCCGTTCCTCGAGCAGGCGCGGGCGATTCGCCGTTACGGCGCCGCCGTCGTCGTGATGGCCTTCGACGAACAGGGCCAGGCCGACACCGTCGAGCGCAAGGTGGCGATCTGCGAGCGCGCGTACGCGCTGCTCACGCAGCAGGCCGGCTTCGACCCCACCGACCTGATCTTCGACCCCAACATCTTTGCGATCGCGACCGGGATGTCCGAGCACGACGACTACGCCAACGCCTTCATCGAAGCCACCCGCCAGATCAAGCAGCGGCTGCCGGGCACGCACATCTCGGGCGGCCTGTCGAACGTGTCGTTCGCCTTCCGCGGCAACGAGCCGGTGCGCCAGGCGATGCACTCGGTCTTCCTCTACCACGCGATCGCCGCCGGGCTGGACATGGCGATCGTCAACGCCGGGCAGCTGGCGATCTACGAGGAGATCGACCCGGAGCTGCGCGAGCGCGTCGAGGACGTGATCCTCAACCGGCGGCCGGACGCGACGGAGCGGCTGCTCGAAACCGCCGAGCGCTACCGCGGCGAAGAGGGCGCCGCGCGCAGCGAGCCCGACCAGAGCTGGCGTGAGCAACCGGTGCGCGAGCGGCTCGTGCACGCGCTCGTGAACGGCATCAACGAGTTCATCGTCGAGGACACCGAGGAGGCGCGCCAGGCGGCCGAGGCGCCGCTCGACATCATCGAGGGGCCGCTGATGGACGGCATGAACGTCGTCGGCGACCTGTTCGGCGCCGGCAAGATGTTCCTGCCGCAAGTCGTCAAGTCGGCGCGGGTGATGAAGCAGGCGGTGGCGCTGCTGCTGCCCTACATGGAGGCGGAGAAGAAGGCCAACGGCGGCGAGGGCCGCCAGAGCGCCGGCAAGATCCTGATGGCGACCGTCAAGGGCGACGTGCACGACATCGGCAAGAACATCGTCGGCGTCGTGCTGGCCTGCAACGGCTTCGATGTGATCGACCTCGGCGTGATGGTGCCGGCGCACAAGATCCTCGACACCGTCGTCGAGCGCGACGCCGACCTCGTCGGCCTGTCGGGCCTGATCACGCCGTCGCTGGACGAGATGTGCAACGTCGCCGCGGAGATGGAGCGTCGCGGGATGACGCTGCCGCTGCTGATCGGCGGGGCCACCACGAGCAAGGCGCACACGGCGGTGAAGATCGACCCCGCCTACAACCTCGGCCAGGCGGTCTATGTCCCGGACGCCTCGCGGGCCGTCGGTGTGGCCAGCGCGCTGCTCAGCGCCGAGCAGCGCCCGGCGCTGGTGGCCGAGGTGGCCGCCGAGTACCGCGCGATCGCCGAGCGCCGCGCATCGGAGCGGCGCGCCTCACGCCGCTCGAGCCTCGCGGCCGCCCGGGAGAACCGACTCGCCACCGACTGGGACGCCTACACGCCGACCACGCCGCCGCTGCTCGGCCTGCACACGCTGGCCGACTACCCGCTCGCCGAGCTGGTCGGCTACGTCGACTGGACACCGCTGTTTCGCACCTGGGAGCTGAAGGGCACCTTCCCGCGGATCTTCGACGACCCCGCGGTCGGTGAGGTCGCGCGCAGTCTGTACACCGACGCGCAGGCGATGCTCGAGCGAATCGTGGCCGAGCGCTGGGTCCGCGCCGACGCGGTCGTCGGGCTGTGGCCGGCCAACGCGGTCGGCGACGACATCGCGCTCTACGCGGACGAGCAGCGCGACGCGCCGCTCGCGACGCTGCACACGCTGCGCCAGCAGATGGAGCGTGACGCAGCCCACCCCAACCTCGCGCTGGCCGACTTCGTCGCGCCCCGCGACAGCGGCGTCGCCGATTACGTCGGCGCCTTCGCCGTCACCACCGGCCACCTCGAGCACGCGCGCAGCGTGCAGTTCGAGCGCGACAACGACGACTACAACGGGATCCTCTTCAAGGCGCTCTGCGACCGCCTCGCCGAGGCCTTCGCCGAGCGCCTGCACGAATGGGTGCGCCGGGAGGCCTGGGCCTACGCGCCCGAGGAGTCGCTCTCGCGCGAGGAGCTGATCGCCGAGCGCTATCGCGGCATCCGGCCCGCACCGGGCTACGGCGCCCAGCCGGACCACACCGAGAAGGGCACCCTCTTCGCGCTGCTCGAAGCGCCCGTGCGCGCGGGCATCACGCTGACCGACAGCTTTGCGATGAGCCCGGGCTCCTCCGTCTCCGGCATCTTCCTCGCGCACCCGCAGGCGCGCTACTTCGGCGTCGGTCACATCGGCTCCGACCAGCTCGACGACTACGCCGAGCGCAAGGGCTGGACCGCGGCGGAGGCACGCCGCTGGCTCGCGCCGATCCTCGACGCCGACGTCGGCGAGGTGCCGGCCGCGGCCTGAGCAGCGGGCCAATCCGGCGGAGCTCGCGCCCGGAGGTCGGCCGGAACGTCGAAACGTTGGAGGGCGCCGGTCACCGGCTCCAGCTATCCTGGATGGGCGGTCTGCAATGAGGGACTCCCTCGACTCTCGCCACCTCAGCCGCCTGCTCGACGCGGGGCGTGCGCTCGTAGCCGAACTGGACCCGCAGGCGGTGCTGGAGCGGATCCTCGCGACCGCGCGCGAGGTCACCGGCGCGCGATACGCGGCGCTCGGGATCCTCGACGAGCGGCGCGGGACGCTCGAGCAGTTCCAGACCGCCGGCATCGACGAGCACACCCGCGCGGCGATCGGCCAGCTGCCGCGCGGACGCGGCGTGCTGGGGGCGCTGATCCGCGATCCGCAACCGCTGCGGCTCAGCGACGTGAGCCAGCATCCGCAGAGCTACGGGTTCCCCGAGGGGCACCCGCCGATGCGCAGCTTCCTCGGCGTGCCGATCCTCATCCGCGGCGCGGTGTGGGGGAACCTGTACCTGACCGAGAAGGAGGACGGCGACTTCACCGAGCAGGACGAGGACGCCGCGATGATCCTCGCCGACTGGGCGGCGACCGCGATCGAGAACGCCCGCCTCTACGAGGTCTCCGAACGCCGCCGGGCCGAGCAGGAACAGGCGGTCCGCGGACTCGAGGCGGCGCGCGACATCTCGATCGCTGTCGGCAGCGAGACGGGACTCGATCGCGTGCTCGAGCTGATCGTCAAGCGCGGCCGGGCGCTGGTCGACGCGCGCAGCGTCGTGATCCTGCTCTGCGAAGGGACCGACCTCGTCGTCACAGCCAGCGCCGGCGAGGCGAGCGACGTCCGCGGGCACCGCGTGGCGATCTCGGCGTCGACCTCCGGCGAGGTGCTGGAGCGCCGCCGGCCCGAACGGATCGCCGACGTCGCCGCGCGGCTGCGGATCGCGCCGAGCGAGCTGGGCGTGCCCGAGGCGCACACGGCGCTGCTGGTGCCGATGGTCGCGCGCGGCGGCGCGGTCGGCGTGCTCGCGGCATTCGACCGTGCCGACGACGACAAGTTCAGCGACGAGGACGAGCTGCTGCTGACCGCCTTCGCGGCCAGTGCCGCCAACGCCGTCGCGATGCGGCGCAGCGTCGAATCGGAGCGGCTGCGGAGCTCCTTGGCGGCGGCGGACGCCGAGCGCACCCGGTGGGCGCGCGAGCTCCACGACGAGACGCTTCAGGGCCTAGGCGCGCTGCGCCTGCTGCTCTCCTCCGCGCGCCGCCGCGGCGACGCGCAAGCCGGCGCGGCCGCGATGGACGAGGCGATCGGGCAGATCGAGCAGGAGATCGAGAACCTCCACGCGATCATCAGCGACCTGCGGCCGGCGTCGCTCGACGAGCTCGGGCTGCGGCCGGCGCTCGAGGCGTTGCTGGAGCGCCGCCGCGACGCGGGCGGGCTCACGATCACCGCCGACCTGACTCTGCCCGGCCAGGAGAGCGACCGCCGGCTCCCGCCGGAGATCGAGGCCACCGTCTACCGCCTCGTCCAGGAAGGCGTGACGAACGTGATCAAGCACGCGCACGCCTCCAGCGTCGCGGTCACGGTGGCCGCCTCGGAGCACGAGGTGTCGATCGAGATCCGCGACGACGGGATCGGCTTTCGACCAGACGTCGCCACCGGGGGCTTCGGCCTCGAGGGCATGCGCGAGCGCGTCTACCTGGTCGGTGGGACGCTGAGCTTCGACTCCGGCGACGATGGCACCGCCGTGCACGCCGAACTGCCGTTGCGCGCCGCCGAGCCCGCGGCGTCGGCGGCCGCCGGGCAGGCCGCGTCCTGAGGAGCGTCAGCCCAGGTGCAGCGCGTCGCCGGTCGCGAGGCGCCGCGCGCGCAGCCTCGCGGCCACCCGCGGGCTGACGTACTCCCGCCGGTGCGCGGCGAGGCGAACCGCCTCGGGCAGCTCTGCGTCCGCCGTGTCCTTGATCACGAAGCCGATCGCGCCGGCGTCGATCGCCTGCTGCGCGAAGGCCGCGCTCTCGTCCATCTTCAGCACGACGATCTCGGTGGCGGGCACACCCTCGCGCAGACGCCGGATCGCCTCG
The DNA here is from genome assembly GCA_964483345.1 of uncultured Solirubrobacteraceae bacterium. Classification (GTDB taxonomy): domain Bacteria; phylum Actinomycetota; class Thermoleophilia; order Solirubrobacterales; family Solirubrobacteraceae; genus Palsa-513. The sequence goes on along the minus strand of CAZABN010000001.1, from coordinate 94,629 downwards.
ATGCTGGAGCCGCTGCGCATGCTGAGGTCGAGCACGAGCACGTTCGGCCGCTGGGCCTGCACGGCGTTCATCACGGCCGCGAGGTCGGCGCCCTCGGCGACGACGTCGATGCCGGGCTCGGCCTCAAGCACGCGCCGCAAGCTACGGCGCATCGCATCGTGGTCGTCGGCCAGGACGACGCGAATCGGCGCGGTCGCGCGCCGGGCTGCGATTGGGTCCGGCGCCAATTGGAGGTGCGTCGACATCGCATCAAGCTAACCACCGGTCCGCCTCTCGGCCACCGCTTAAACGCGACGACCGCCCGCGGCAAAGCACCGATCGGCGATGCGTATCGAGCGGCGCAGCCCAGCGCCGGCGGGCTCGCGGCGCCGCGCGAGCGCTACCCGCCGCGCAGCGCGGACAGCGGCCGTGGCGGCGGCGGCGCCTCGAGGCGCACCCGGGCGTCGACCACGACCGCGCCGTGAGGCGCCGCGACGAGCGGGTCGAGATCGAGCTCGGCGACCTCGGCGTGCGCCTCGACCAGCGCGCTCAGCCGCAGCAGGACGTCCTCGATCGCCGCGACGTCGCACGGCGTGGAGCCGCGGTAGCCGGACAGCAGCGGGAAGGTCCGCAGCGCCTGCAGCATCTCGCGCGCGTCGACGTCGGTCAGCGGCGTGATGCGGGCGACCACGTCCCCCATCAGCTCCGCGGTCGCTCCGCCGGGCCCGCAGACGATCACCGGACCGAAGCTCGCGTCGTGCGCGACGCCCACCACCAGCTCGACGCCGGCCGGCGCCATCGGCTGGACGACGAAGCCGTCGAGGCGGTGCCCGGAGGCGGCGACCGCGGCGCGAATCTCGCTCGCGGCACGGCGAACCTCGGCGCCGCTCGCCAGGCCGAGACGCACGGCGCCGACGTCGCTGCGGTGCACGAGGCCGCCGACGAGCGCCTTCAGGGCGACCGCCCCGCCGTGCTCGGCCGCCGCCTCGACCGCCTCGCCGGCGCTGCGCACGACGCCCGCCGCGAGCAGCGGCAGCCCGTAGCAGTCCAGCAGGGCCGCGACCTCGGCCGGTCCGAGCCACTGCTCGTCCGCCCCGAGCGCGCGGGCGATGATCGCGGCCGCCTCGTCGGGACGGCAACCCGCCGGCGCGAGCACCTTTCCCGGCGGGCGCCCGCGCCAGCTGCCGTAGCGGGCGGCGTGGGCCAGCGCGCGAACCGCGTCCTCGGGGAAGGCGAAGCGCGGGACGCGGGAGCCCTCCCCGGACGGCTCCGCCGCCAGGGCGTCCGTGCCCATGAAGACCGACGCCAGCGTGAGCCGGGGCGCCGCGTTCGCGGCCTGCTGGATCTCGCGCGCGACATCGCCCGCCGCCGAGAGCAGCGGCGCGACGTGGATCGTGAGGATCGCGTCGCAGGCGCCCGAGCGGGCGAGCACCTCGATCGTGCGGCGATAGTCCTCGCCGGAGGCGGTCGCGAGCATGTCGATCGGGTTGACCAGCGACGCGTCCGCCGCCAGCACGCCGCGCAGGCGCCGGCGCACGCCGGACGCGAGCGCCACGACCTCGAGCCCGTCGGTGCGGCAGGCGTCGGCGCAGAGGATCGCCGGACCGCCGGCGTTGGAAACGATCGCGACACGCCGCCCGGACGGGACCGGCTGCGCGCTGAGCAGCGTCGCGACGTCGAACAGCTCGTGGATCGTGTCGGCGCGGATCACGCCCGCCTGGGCGAACAGGGCGTCAACCGTCACATCCGACGAGGAGAGCAGGGCGCCTGTGTGCGAGCTCGTGGCGCGCGCGCCGGCCGCCGAGCGCCCGCCCTTGACGGCGACGATCGGCTTGGCGGCGCCGACGCGCCGGGCGATCCGGGCGAAGCGCCGCGGGTTCCCGAACGACTCCAGGTAGAGCAGCATCACGCCGGTGTCGGGATCGTCCTCCCAGTACTGGAGCAGGTCGTTGCCGGAGATGTCGGCCTTGTTGCCGACCGAGATGAACGACGAGAGCCCGAGCCCCAGCCGGCCGGCGAGCTCGAGCATCGCGATGCCGAGCGCCCCGCTCTGGGAGAGAAAGCCGACGTTGCCGCTCGGCGGCATGGCCCCGGCGAAGGTCGCGTGCAGGCGCACGTCCGGCGCCGCGTTCAGCAGCCCGAGACAGTCCGGTCCGACCAGGCGCATGCCGGTCTCGCGGCAGATCGCGAGCAGCTCTCGCTGGCGCTTCGCGCCCGCCGGACCGGCGTCGGCGAAGCCGGCGGAGAGCACGACCAGCGCCCGCACCCCCGCGGCGCCGCATTCACGGGCGACATCCGCGACGCCGGCGGCGGCAACGGCGACCAGCGCCAGCTCGACCTGCTCGGGCACCTCCGCGATCGAGTGATACGCCCTGACCCCGGCCACACTCGAGGCGCGCAGGTTGACGGGATAAACCGGGCCGGCGAAGCCGGCTCCTAAAAGGTTGTGCAGCAGCTCACCCCCGACGGTGCCGCGCCGCCGCGAGGCGCCGATCACGGCCACCGAGGCGGGGCGCAGGAAGCTGCGCATCGCGGCGACCGCGGCGGTGCGCTCGCGCTGCTCGAACCGCGCCAGCGCCTCCGCCGACAGCGAGGTCGGGAACTCGACGTCGAGCACGTCGCCGCGGATGTGCAGCTCGACCGGGAAGCCGCTGTTGCGGAAGACGTCGATCATGCGATGGTTGCGCGGCAGCACCTCGGCGCTGAAGACGCTGATCGCGTGCTCCTGCGCGGCCGCGGCGAGCTGGCCGAGCATGATCGTCGCGATGCCGTAGCCCTGCCACTCATCGGCGACGACGAATGCCACCTCGGCGCGCTCGCCGTCGATCCGGATGTAGGCGCCGTGACCGACGATCGCCTGCTCGGGACCGGTCGTGGCGACCAGCGCGTAGCGGTCGGCGTAGTCGACATCGACCGCCCACTTCGTGATCCAGTCCACGCTCGGGGAGCCGAAGAAGCGCAGCCCGAGCGACTCGAGCGAGAGCTTCTCGAAGAACAGGCGCATCGCGGGCGCATCGGCGGCGGCGACGGGCCGCACGCGTAGCGTCGAGCCGTCCCGCAGGGCTACGTCGACCGCGCGGTCAGGCGCGTTCCCGGTGGCGGGCACGAGGCTCATTGTGACTCCGCGACACACGGGATGCCGGGCCGGGAGCCCCGGCGCGCGCGCCCAGACCGCGGGAAACTACGGACGACCGCCCGTGGGAGCTGCTGATGGCTCCGCCGCGACAGCCAATACCCTGCCCAGATCGTGTCGTTGGCGGCAATCATCAACCTCAACCACCCCGCCAGCTACGCGCACTGGCATTTCTTCGAGATGTCGGTCCCGAACCTGATCGTGATCGCGTTGATGATCATCGTCTTCGCGCTCGCGATCGTGCTGCCGTTCCCGGGCAGCCGACGGCGCCGGGGCCAGTCGTGAGCGGCGGGCGCAACTGGACCGTGCGCCTGCGCGAAGCCGGCGTGAAGGCGATGCCGCCGGAGCGCCTGCTTCCGGACGGCCAGCCGGCGTACATGTCCTCCTGGATCTACACCTTCGGCGTGCTGACGATCGCCGCGCTCGTGGTGATCATCGCCTCGGGGACGATCCTCGGCCTGAAGGGCCCCGCGTGGTGGCACTACACCGGCGTCGGGCACTTCTTCAACAGCATCCACCTGTGGTCCGTCGAGCTGTTCTTCTTCTTCATGGTCATCCACCTGTGGGGCAAGTTCTTCATGGCGTCCTGGCGCGGCGGCCGGGCGAAGACCTGGATCAGCGGGGCGATCAGCTTCCTGATCGCGATCGCGGCCGCCTTCACCGGCTACGTCTCACAGCAGAACTTCGACTCCCAGTGGATCGCGACGCAGGCGAAGGACGGCCTGAACTCGACCGGGATCGGCGCCTTCTTCAACGTCCTGAACTTCGGGCAGATGTACACCTACCACGTGCTGCTGCTGCCGGTCGTGGTGGTCGCGCTGGTGTCGGCGCACATCCTGCTCGTGCGGCGCAGCGGCATCGTGCCGCCGCTGCCGCTGCCCGAGCTGGGGCTCGGCGCGAGCGTGGCGGAGCAGCCCGGAGCGTCCGCGGCGGAGTCGGCGGCATGAGGCGCCGGCCGCGAGTGCTCCGATGAAGCGCAAACGCTTCACCAACGCCGAGCTCAACGAGGCGGCGCGCCATTACGACGGGCCCTACAAGCCCTACGACCTGGTCAAGGAGCTGTGCATCGCGATCGCCGTGGTCGGCGCGATCGCGCTGCTTCTGACGATCTTCTTCTCCTCGCCCGACGAGAAGCCGAGCACGATCGCGCAGTGGTCGCAGCAGATGCCGGCCGACTTCGTCACGACCGCCGTCAGCGAGCTCGACGGCACGAGCGCGACCGCCCAGTACGGCGCGCCCTACGACAACGGCCCCAACGCCCAGATCGTCTGGTTCATCCACCTGCAGAGCTGGCTCGGCGTCAGCCACCCGATCAACACGGCCGAGGACTACGTCTACGAGCCGCTGGCGAGCATCCCCGGCGACCCGTCGCTGCGCGCCGCCGTGGCCGCCTACAAGGCGGCGCCGGTCAAGGAGCAGACGGCCTGGACGACCAACTACACCAACGCGCTGGCGAAGGCGACCGTCGGCCCCGGCAACACGCTGAAGGTGGCGCCCGGCCGCTACGGCCCGGTGCCGGCGATGATGGGCGCCCTGCTCGCGCTGGCGCAGAGCGGCGGCCTGGACGGCGCGCTGCTCACGAGCAGCCAGTTCTACGAAACCGACTACACCAAGCCGCTGCTGTTCATGGCGGACGGCGGCCTGCTCGCCGCGCGCGCGCAGCAGCAGCATCTGCTCGGCGAGCAGTGGGGCATGATGAACGAGACGGGCAGCTACCCCGGCCAGGTCTGGCTCTGGCTCTACACCTTCTGGTACCAGATCGCACCGTTCAACAGCTCCGCCAACGCGGACGCGCTGGTGATGATGGTCATGGGCGTGCTGAGCCTGGCGTTCATCATGATCCCCTTCATCCCGGGCGTGCGTGACATCCCCCGCGCGATCCCGCTCTACCGCTACATCTGGCGCGACCACTACCGCGAACTGCGCCTGAACGCCGAACGGGGCGCGCCCGGCGGTGGTCCGGGCAGCGGCAGCGGCGGCGGCGGCGGCGGCGGTCCGCCGGGCCCGGCCGCAGCAGAGGCCTAGCGCGGCCCACTCCGGGCGCCGCCAGGAGCAGAGGCGCGGCGCGGCCCGCGCCGCCTCAGGCGCCGCCGCCGAGCACCGCGCGCGCCTGGCGCGCGATCTCGAGATCCTCGCGGGCGGCGATCACGAGCGTCCTCGCCGCCGCGCCGTCCGCCGAGACGTCGGCGTCGCCGGACGCCGCTCCGTTGCGCCCCGCGTCCAGCTCGAGCCCGAGGAAGCACAGGCGCTCGACGGCGCCCTCGCGCACCGCGGGCGATCGCTCCCCCACGCCGCCGGTGAAGATCAGCGCGTCGATACCGCCGAGGGCGGCTGCCATCGCCGCGATCGCGCCCACCAGGCGGTGGATGTAGACCTCGAGCGCCAGCCCGGCCGTCCCCTCGCCGGCGTCCGCTCGCGCGAGCACCTCACGCATGTCGGCGGTGCCCGCGAGCCCCAGCAGGCCCGACTCGTGCTCGAGCGCGTGGGCGAGCTCGTCCTGGGAGAGCCCGCCGTGCTGGAGCAGCCACAGCAAGAGGCCCGGGTCGACGCTACCCGAGCGCGTCGCCATCACGAGCCCCTCGAGCGGCGTGAAGCCCATCGTCGTGTCGATCGAGCGCCCGTCGGCGATCGCGCACAGCGACGCGCCCGACCCGAGGTGGCAGCTGACCAGCCGCAGGCCGTCGGCGCCCTCGCGCCCCAGCAGCACCGGCGCGCGCCGCGCGACCCAGCCGTGCGAGAGTCCGTGGAAGCCGTACCGGCGGATCGCGAAATGCTCGCGCCACGCCGCCGGCAGCGCATAGGTCGACGCCGCGGCCGGCAGCGTGGCGTGGAAGGCGGTGTCGAAGCAGGCGACCGCGGGCAGCGCCGGCAGCGCCGCCCTGAGCGCGTCCAGGGCCCCCAGCGACTTCGCCTGGTGCAGCGGCGCGAGGTAGGAGAGCGCGCGCAGCGCCGCCTCGACCTCGCTGTCGATGCGGACCGCCGCGCGAAAGCGATCGCCGCCGTGGACGATGCGGTGGCCGACCACGTCGGCGTCGCGCAGGCCGCTGTCCAGCGCGTCGCGCAGCTCGCCGGCATCGATGCGCGCGCCCGGCGCGTCGAGCTCGCGCGAGGCGAGCGTGCGGTCGTCGCCGTCGAGCAGCGAGAGCTTCAGGCTGCTCGAGCCGGCGTTGGCGACGAGGACTCGCACGATCGGGTGGCCAGGCCTCGCGGGGCCTCGTCAGGCGTCCATGCCGCGCCCGCCGGACCCCGGCCAGATCCAGTCGCGAATGCCGGGCGGGTCGTCGCCGAACTCGCGCGTGTAGGCGCGGTGGGTCAGGCGCTCGTCGACCATCGCCTGACGCAGGTGCGCCGCCCGCTCCTCCAGCCCCTCGACGCGGTCGATCACGTCGATCACGAGGTGGAAGCGGTCGAGGTCGTTGAGCATCACCATGTCGAACGGCGTCGTCGTCGTGCCCTCCTCCTTGTAGCCGCGCACATGGATGTTGTGGTGGTTCGCGCGCCGGTAGGTGAGGCGGTGGATCAGCAGCGGGTAGCCGTGGTAGGCGAAGATCACCGGCCGGCTGGTCGTGAACAGGGCGTCGAACTCGTGATCGGAGAGCCCGTGTGGATGTTCGCTCGCGGGCTGCAGGCGCATCAGGTCGACGACGTTGATCACCCGCACCCGCAGGTCGGGCACCTCGCGGCGCAGGATCGCCGCCGCCGCCACCGTCTCCAGCGTCGGCACGTCGCCGGCGCAGGCGAGCACCACGTCGGGCTCGACGCCGCCGTCGGTCGAGGCCCAGTCCCAGACGCCGAGGCCGCGGGTGCAGTGGAGCACCGCCTCCTCGATCGTCAGGTAGTCGAGCGCAGGCTGCTTGCCGGCGACGATCACGTTGACGTACTGGCGCGAGCGCAGCGCGTGATCGGCGACCGACAGCAGGCAGTTCGCGTCGGGCGGCAAATAGACGCGCACGATCTCGGCCTTCTTGTTGACGACGTGGTCGATGAAGCCCGGGTCCTGGTGGGAGAAGCCGTTGTGATCCTGGCGCCAGACGTGCGAGGAGAGCAGGTAGTTGAGCGAGGCGATCGGGCGCCGCCAGGGGATCTGGTTGGTCACCTTCAGCCATTTCGCGTGCTGGTTGAACATCGAGTCGACGATGTGAATGAAGGCCTCGTAGCAGTTGAACAGGCCGTGGCGGCCTGTCAGCAGGTAGCCCTCGAGCCAGCCCTGGCAGAGATGCTCGCTGAGCACCTCCATCACGCGGCCGTCGACCGCCAGGTGATCGTCGCTCGCCAGCGTCTGCGCCTCCCACACCCGGTTGGTCGCCTCGAACACCGCGCCGAGCCGGTTCGACGCCGTCTCGTCGGGCCCCATCAGCCGGAAGTTGTCGCCGTTGCGGGCGATCACGTCGCGCAGGAAGGTGCCGAGCACGCGTGTCGCCTCACTCGTCGTGGTGGCGGGCGAGCCGACCTCGACCGCGTAGTCACGGAAGTCGGGCAGCTCGAGGTCGCGCAGCAGGAGACCCCCGTTGGCGTTCGGGTTCGCCCCCATCCGGCGGTTGCCCGCGGGCGCCAGCGCGGAAAGTTCCTCAAGCAGGGCTCCGCCCTGATCGAACAACTCCTCCGGGTGGTAGGAGCGCATCCACTCCTCCAGCTGCCGCAGATGCTCGGGGTGCGTGCGCAGCTCGGCGAGCGGCACCTGGTGCGAGCGAAACGAGCCCTCGGCGGGAAGCCCGTCGACCACCTTGGGGCCGGTCCAGCCCTTCGGCGTGCGCAGCACGATCAGCGGCCAGCGCGGGCGCTCCGTCTCGCCCTGCTCGCGCGCGCGGCGCTGGATCTCGGCGATCTCGTCGAGCACCTCGTCGAGCGTCGCCGCCATCAGCTGGTGCATCGTCGCGGGATCGTCGCCCTCCACGAACCGCGGCGCGTAGCCGTAGCCGACGAGCAGCGACTCGAGCTCCGCGGGCGGGATCCGCGCGAGGATCGTGGGGTTCGCGATCTTGTACCCGTTCAGATGCAGCACCGGCAGCACGGCGCCGTCGCGAGCCGCGTCGAGGAACTTGTTCGAATGCCAGCTGGCGGCGAGCGGGCCGGTCTCGGCCTCGCCGTCGCCGACGACGCAGAGCGCGAGCAGCGCCGGGTTGTCGAAGACGGCGCCGAACGCGTGCAGCAGCGCGTAGCCGAGCTCGCCGCCCTCGTGGATCGACCCCGGCGTCTCGGGCGCGACGTGGCTCGGGATGCCGCCCGGGAAGGAGAACTGGCGAAACAGCCGGCGCATCCCCTCCTCGTCCTGGCCGATCCGCGTGTAGACCTCGGTGTAGGTGCCCTCGAGATAGGTGTTCGCAACCAGGCCGGGACCGCCGTGGCCGGGGCCGGTGACGAAGATCGCGTCGAGGTCGCGCGCGCGGATCGCGCGGTTCATGTGGACGTAGATGAAGTTCAGGCCGGGCGTCGTGCCCCAATGGCCGAGCAGGCGCGGCTTGACGTGCTCGATCGTCAGCGGCTCGCGCAGCAGCGGATTGTCGAGCAGGTAGATCTGGCCGACCGAGAGATAGTTGGCGGCGCGCCAGTAGGCGTCGAGCTTTGCGAGGTCCCCCTGGGAAAGCGGGGCCTTGGGCGTCGTGGCCGCTGGACTCACGTCGTGCATATGCTCAGATCGCGGTCGTGCATGCGTCCGTAGTTCTCTGCAACCCCGCGCGCGCCGGCACGGATTACGCGTGGCCGGCGCAATCGTAGGCTCTGGTCGAGGGGTCGGCATGTTCGCCAACGTGATCATCGGAGTCGATGGCAGCCCCACCGGGCGCGACGCGGTCAAGCTCGGGCAGGTGCTGGCGCAGCCGGGGGGCCGGCTGACGCTGGCGCACGTGTACGGCGGCGTGCCGACTCCCGGCCACATCGTGCACGGCAGGGCGGCGCAGGGGGCGCTCGAGGGTGCGCAGGCGCTGCTGGAGGCCGAGCGGGACGCGACCGGTGCGGACGCCGCGCTGGAGATGTTCTGCGCCGCCTCGGTCGGCCGCGGCCTGCACACGCTGGCCGAGCGCGACGGCGCCGACCTGCTCGTCGTCGGCTCGCACAGTCGCGGGCTCGCCGGCCGCGTGCTCGTCGGCGATGACACGCGCGCCTCGCTGAACGGCGCCCCGTGCGCCGTCGCCGTCGCGCCGCGCGGCTACGAGGCACGCACCGGCCCTCTGCTGCGGATCGGCGTCGGCTACGACTTCTCCGACGAGAGCCATGCCGCGCTGGCGGCGGCGCGCGCGCTCGCGGCCCGCGACGGCGCCAAGCTCAGCGCGCTCTACGTCGTGAGCCTCCCGGCCTGGGGCTACGTCGCGCCGATGCCCGCCAACTGGGGCGAGATCATCGAGGACGACCGCAAGGCCGCCCAGCAGAAGGTGACCGCGCTCGAGGGCGTCGAGGCCGGCGCCGTCTACGGGCTTCCGGGGGAGGAGCTCGCGGCCTTCGGCGACCGCGTCGACCTGCTCGTCGTCGGGTCGCGCAACTACGGCCCGGTGCGGCGCCTCGTGCTCGGCAGCACCTCGCACGGCCTCGCCCGCCACGCGCGCTGCGCGCTGCTCGTGCTGCCGCGCGCCGCGGCGAAACACGCGCCTGAGAGCGGCGCTCAGGTGTCGACGAGCTTGCGGTCGAGCGCGTAGCGCACCAGCTCGGCGCGCGAGGAGAGCAGCAGCTTCTGCGAGATGTGCCCGCGATGGGTTTCGACGGTGCGCACCGAGATGTAGAGCTGCTGGGCGATCTCGGTGTTGGTGTGCCCGAGCGCGATCAGCCGCAGCACGTCGACCTCGCGCTCCGAGAGGTTGTCGGGCGGACCGGGCGGCGGCTCGGCCGCCAGCCGTGCCCCCAGGCGCGGGTTCAGGTAGCTCTCCCCCGCCGCGGCCAGCCGCACCGCCTCGACGAGCTCGCCGTCGGCGGCCTGCTTGAGCACGTAGCCGTCGGCGCCGGCGGCGATCGCCTCGCGCGCGAACGCCGGTTCCTGCTGCATCGTCAGGACCACGATGTGGGTGTCGGGGAACTCCTCGCGCAGCGACGGGATCGCCTCGAGACTCGAGCCGCCGGGCATGTTGAGGTCGAGCACCAGCACGTTGGGGTGATGGCCGCGCACGTACCGGCGCGCCTCGTCGACGTCGCCGGCCTCGGCGACGACCTCGAAATCCGGCTCCTCGTCGAGCAGCAGGCGCAGCCCCCGGCGCACGACCGGGTGGTCGTCGGCGAGCACGACGCGAATCGGCGCGGCCTGCGCCTGCTCGCCTTCGCCGCCCTGCAACTCGGACATCGCTCGAACGCTACCGTGTCGGCCCGGCCGCCGCACGTTCGCGCGGGCGAGTCGAAGTCCGTGGTTTGATGCAGCAAGATGTGGTCGCACGCGCCTGACAGGACCGCCGCCGCGACGTACGCTCGCCTCGACACAGGAGCAGACCGATGACCGATCCCAGCCCGCCCCCAGAGCCCTTCAAGGTCGTCATCGCCGGCGGCGGCGTCGCGGCGCTCGAGGCGGCGCTGGCGCTGCGCGAACTCGGCGCCGAGCGGATCGAGGTGACGCTCGTGGCGCCCAACGAGGACTTCGTCTACCGGCCGATGACGGTCCGCGAGCCGTTCGCCTACAGCGCCGCCCGCCGCTACGACCTCGCCGAGATCGCCGCGGACATCGGCGCCGGCCTGATCGCCGAGCGCTTCGCGTCGCTCGACGCCGAGCGCCGCGTCGCGCGCACCGAGTCCGGCGCCGAGCTCCACTACGACGCGATCCTGCTCGCGCTCGGCGCGCGACCCCACGCCCGCTTCCCGGCGGCCGTGACGCTCGACGACACGCGCCTCGACGAGCTGATCGGCGGCCTGCTCGAGGACGTCGACGGCGGCTACGTCCATCACCTCGCGTTCGTGATCCCGGCGCGCGTGGCCTGGCCGCTGCCGATCTACGAGCTGGCGCTGATGACCGCCCGGCGCGCATACGAGATGAGCGTCGATGTCGCGGTCACGATCGCCACCCCCGAGGAGCAGCCGCTCGTGATCTTCGGCGCGGGCGCCTCGAGCGCCGTGGCGGCGCTGCTCGCGGAGCGCGGGATCACGACAATCACCTCCGCCCACTGCGAGGTCCCCGACGGGCGCCACGTCGTCATCAACCCCGGCGACCGCACGATCGACGTCGACCGCGTGATCGCGCTGCCGGAGCTCTACGGCCCGGCGATCCGCGGCCTCGCAGCCGGCGAGCACGGCTTCATCCCGGTCGACGTCCACAGCCGCGTCCACGGCGTGGCGGGCGTCTACGCCGCCGGCGACGCGACCGACTTCGCGCTCAAGTACGGCGGCATCGCCGCGCAGCAGGCCGACGCGGCCGCCGAGTCGATCGCCGCGCTCGCCGGCCTGCCGGTGACACCGGCGCCGCTGCACCCGGTCATCCACGGCATCCTTTTGACCGGCGCCGCGCCCCTCTACCTCAGCGCCCGCTTCACCGGCGGCCGCGGCTTCAGCTCCGAGATCACCGCCGAGCCGACCTGGTCGCCGCCGGTCAAGATCGCCGCGAAGTACCTCGCGCCGTACCTCGAAGCACGCGACGGCGAGCACTGAGACAGAGCCCCTGGGGGGTCGGTGCATGCACCGACCCCGAAATCGGCGCATGCGCCGATTTCCAGGTGGGTGCATGCACCCACCTGTGTCATACTAAAATCTTGGCATGCCACAATCCATGGTCATGAGCACCACAACCCTGCACCGCTCACCGGCGATCGACGACTATGCGAAGGCGATCTTCGCGCTGCAGTCGCGCGGCGACGAGCCGGTCACGACGAGCGCGCTGGCCGACCGGCTGGGGATCACGCCGGGCTCCGTGTCGGCGATGCTGAAGCGGCTCGCCGAGCTGGGACTCGTCACGCACGAGCCCTACCGCGGCGTGCGGCTCACCGCCGACGGGCGCCGCGTGGCGCTCGAGGTGATCCGCCATCACCGGCTGCTCGAGCGGTTCCTCGCGGACGCGCTGGGGATGCCGTGGGACCGCGTGCACGCCGAGGCCGAGGTGCTCGAGCACGTGCTCTCGGAGGAGCTCGAGGAGCTGATCGCGACGAAGCTCGGGAACCCGGCGTCGGACCCCCACGGCGATCCGATCCCGAGCGCGGATCTGGAGCTCGAGGAGCGCTCGACGCGGAGCATGGAGAGCCTGACGAAGGGCGACCGCGGGGTCTTCGTGCGGGTCTCCGATTCGGATCCGGAGATGCTCCGCTACCTGGCGAGCTGCGGGATCTCGCCGGGCGAGCGCTTCGAGGTGCGCGACCACCAGCCGTTCGGCGGACCGCTGTTCGTGCGCTTCGGCAAGCGTGAGCACGCGATCGGCGGGCGGCTCGCGGGCGCGATGCGCGTCGAGCTGGCGGACGAGGACGCCGGAAGCGGCGGCCGCGAGGGCGCAGCCGGCTGATCGATGGCGAGCACCGCGGCCCCCACAGCACCGATCCTCACGCCGCCGCCGCTCACCGACGAGGACGCGGCGCGCTCGTTCGACCGCTCGCGCGTGCACCATGCGCGGCTGGGCGGGCGGCGCTGGTCGTTGCTGTGGCTGCTGGTCGGGCCGGGGATTCTGGCGATGCTCGGCGAGAACGACGGGCCGAGCATGATCGCCTACGCCTCCGACGGGGCGCAGTACGGGCTCGGCTTCTTCGTCCCGTTCATCCCGGTGCTGTTCGCGATGGCGTACGTCTGCCAGGAGATGTGCATGCGGGTCGGCGCGGTCACGCATCGCGGCTACGGCGAGCTCGTGCTGCAGCGCTACGGAGCGGTCTGGGGGTGGTTCGCCGCCGGCGACCTGACGCTGACGAACCTGATCACGCTGGTCGCCGAGTTCGTCTCGATCCGCGTCGGCCTCGCCTACTTCGGCCTCGGCTCGGGCGTCGCCGTCGCGCTCGGACTGGTCCTCGTCGTGTTCACCTTCAGCGGCGGGCGCTACTGGCGCTGGGAGCGGATCGTGCTCGGCATGGCGCTGTTCAACGGCCTCTTCCTGGTCGCGGCGATCCTGGTCAAGCCGCACGCCGGAGCGGTGTTCGGCGCGCTCGACTTCGCCCCGTTCCCCGGCGGCAGCTTCAACACCCTGCTGCTGCTGCTGGCCTCGACGATCGGGGCGACCGTCACGCCGTGGATGATCTTCTTCCAGCAGGGCGCCTCGGCGGACAAGGGGATGACGCCGCGCGACATCACGCACGGGCGCTACGACACCGCGGTCGGCGCGGCGCTCGCCGCGATCTTCGGCGTCGGCGCGCTGGTCGCCGGGGCCGCGCTGCTGACCCACGGCGGGGGCGGCATCCAGGGGTTCGCGGGCGCCGGCTTCCCGGAGGCGCTGCAGCACGTCGCGGGCGGCGCCGCCGGCACGGTGTTCGCGCTCGGGCTGGTCGAGGCCGGCGCGGTGGCGATCCTTACGATCTCCGCGAGCACCGCCTACGCCGCCGCCGAATGCGTCGGCGTCACGCACAGCTTCAACACCTTCCCCAGGCAGGCCGCGCTGTTCTATGCGGCGAACTTCGGCATCGCGCTGGTCGCCGCGCTGGTGATCCTGATCCCCGGCGCGCCGCTGCTCTCGATCGCCCTGAACGCCAACGTGCTCGCCACCGTGCTGCTCCCGGTCAGCCTCGTGTTCATGGTGATGCTCGCCAACGACCGGGGACTGATGGGGCGCTTCGCGAACCGCCGCTCGACCAACGTGATCGGCGTCTCGGTGATCGCGTTCGTCGGGATCTGCGGCGCCGCCTACGGGATCGACTCGTTCCTGCTCGCCACCCACGTGATCGGCTGATGCGCGCGCCGGCGCCAGACGCCGATCCCGCCGCGCGCGTCGCGGCCGGCGAGCCGCGGCCGCACCCCGAGGAGCCCGCCGCGGAGGACGAGCTGATCATGCACCTCGAGCGCGACCAGTTCGTCGCCGAGACCTCCCGGCCCGTTTCGCGGGCGGCGCTCACGCAACGCGCCGTCATCGCGCTCTGGGCGCTTCGCGTGTTCGCCATCGTGGTCAGCCTGATGGTGATCTACACCTTCATCGAGCAGCTGAACTGACGTCGCGGAGCGGCCGCGGCCGCGGCCGGGAGGCCGCTGCGCGGGCGCGACGGCCGCAGCGCGTACGATCCGCGCGGAGGTTGGCGCCAGCGCGGGCCGCCGCGGGCCATCGATGAGCACACCCGATCTCAGAGAACCGCAGGACGTCTCCGAGTCCGCCCAGGCCAGGCGGTTGCGCAACGGGCTGGTGTCGCTCGTGATCATCGGCGCGCTCGTGATCGGCCTGCTGCTGGCCGTCCCGGGCCTGCACGGCGTCGGCGACATCGTCGCGGACATGAACCCCGGCTGGGTCGCCGCCGCCGTCGCGCTGGAGATCCTCTCGTGCCTCGGCTACGTGCTGATCTTCCTGACGGTCTTCGACCGCGCGCCGATCATCTTCGGCGCGCGGGTCGCGCTCACCGAGATGGCCTTCGGCGCCGCCGTCTCGCTCGGCGGCGCCGGCAGCATCGCGGTCGGCGCCTGGCTGCTGCACGAGCGCGGCGTTTCAACCGGCCGAATCGCCGAGCGCTCGGCGGTGCTGTTCCTGCTGACCAGCGCGATCAACCTGCTGACACTGGCCGGCACCGCGCTGGCGCTCGGTCTCGGCATCCTGCCCGGCCCGCGCAACCCGCTGCTGACCTTCCTGCCGGGCGGGGTGTGCGTCGTGATCTTCATCTTCTTCCTCGTGCTGCCGCGGTTGACCGAACACGGCGGGCGAACGCGCGGCGGCGGGCGCGTCGCGATCGCGCTCGAGGCGACGGCGCGGACGATCAGGGCCACCCGGACCACGCTGCTGCGCCCCGACTGGCGCCTGCTCGGCGCGATCGGCTACCTGTGGTTCGACATCGGCGTGCTGTGGGCGTGCTTCCAGGCGATCGGCCACACGCCGCCGATCGCCGTGATCGTGCTGGCCTACCAGATCGGCTACCTCGCCAACGTGCTGCCGATCCCCGGCAACGTCGGCGTGCTCGAGGGCAGCTTCGTCGGCATGCTGGTGCTCTACGGCGTGAAGGCCACCCCCGCGGCCGCGGCGGCCGTCGTCTACCATGCGGTTGCGCTGTGGATCCCCGCGATCTGGGGAACCTTCGGCTTCGTTCGCCTGCGCCGCTCGCTCAAGGAGCCGCTCACGCCGCGCGCCACGCGGGAGGAGCGCGCTGAACTTCGGCGCGAGCGTCGCACGCTCAGATAGTGTCCGCCGCGCCTCCCGTTCGATGACAGCCCCGACTTTCCAACGCCGACATGCCGCGACCTTCGCCAGCGCCCTGGGGGCGGCGCTCGCCGCGATCGCGCTGGGCGCATGCGGCGCCACGACCGTCGGTTCGCCGCCGAAGACGGTGCGCGTCGCCGACTACGCCGCGGCAGCCACGAACCCGGTCACGGTTTCGCCGCTGCCGGGCACCGCCGACGCTTCGCCGAGCACCCAGATCAGCTTCCTCGGCGGCCCCGGCACGAAGGTCTCCGACGTGTCTGTCGTCGGCTCGAGCAGCGGCAGTCACAGCGGCCGGCTCGAGGCCTACTCGACCGGGACGGGGGAGAGCTTCATCCCGGCGCAGCCGTTCGAATCCGGCGAACGCGTCCAGGTCAGCGCGCGCGTCACACAGGGAGCCGGCAGCGCGACGGTGCGGACGAGCTTCACCGTCGCCTTCCAGCCGCCGGTGGGCCAGAAGGAGTTCCCGATCAACCCCGGCAGCGCGGCGGACATCCAGCACTACCTCACGGCGCCCACGATCACGCCCTCGACGGTGCGGATCACGACGCCCGCCCAGCCGGGCGCGACGCCCGGCGACTTCTTCCTCGCGCCCTACCAGGGGATGGGCACGCCGGGCCAGATGATCGTCGACCAGGCCGGCAACCTGATCTGGTTTCACCCCACTCCCCCCGGCGACGCATCCACCAACTTCCATCCCCAGACCTACGACGGCCAGACCGTGCTGACCTGGTGGCAGGGCCGCATCCTGTCGCTCGGCTTCGGCCAGGGCGTCGACGAGATCTACAGCTCCAGCTACCAGCCGCTGGCGCAGGTCGCGGCCGGCAACGGCTACCACGCCGACCTGCACCAGTTCACGATCACCCCGCAGGGAACCGCGTGGATCGACGCGTTCGACCCCGTGGAGATGAACCTGACGAGCATGGGCGGGGTCTCCGACGCCGTCGTCAACGACTCGATCGTGCAGGAGATCGACATCAAGACCGGGCTGGTGATGTGGGAGTGGCACGCGCTCGGGCACATCCCGCTGCGCGACTCCTACGCGCCGATGCCGCACACCACGCTCAACTGGGACTACGTGCACGTCAACTCGATCGACCCCGGCACGCACGGCGACGTGCTGCTGTCCGCGCGCAACACGTGGACGGTCTACGACGTCGACATCCACACCGGCGCCTTCATCTGGCGGATCGGCGGCAAATACCCGAGCTTCAAGCGCGGGCCGGGCACGGTCTTCCACTGGCAGCACGACGCGCGCTGGCAGCCCGGCGGCCTGGTGTCCGTCTTCGACAACGGTTCCTCCCCCGCCGAGGAGAAGCAGTCGCGCGGGCTCCTGCTGGATCCGAACACCACCACCCACACCGTCACGCTCGTCAAGCAGTTCGTCAACCCGAACGCGACGCTGCTGGCGTCGAGCCAGGGCGACCTGCTGAACCTCCCCGGCGGCAACTGGCTGATGGGCTACGGCGGGCTGCCGAACTTCACCGAGTACAACGCCTCCGGGCAGGTCCTCTTCGACGCCACGCTCGGGCCCAACGTGCAGGACTTCCGCACCTTCCTCGCTCCCTGGAGCGCACAGCCGAAGACGGCGCCCGCAATCGCCGCGCAGAGCGCCGGCAGCGGTCAGCTGACCGTCGAGGCGAGCTGGAACGGCGCCACGACCGTCGCGAGCTGGCAGGTTCTCGCCGGGGCGAGCGCAACGTCGCTGGCGCCCGTCACCAGCGCCCCGAGGAGCGGCTTCGAGACGACGATCACGGTCCACACGAGCGATCCCTACGTCGCCGTCGCCGCGCTCGACTCGGCCGGCAAGACGCTCGCCACCTCACCGGCCATCTCACCCGGCGGCTGAGCGGCGCGAGGCGCGCGGCGGGGCGCGGGTGCCGGTGTCCGCGGTGTGTGGGCGCGGGTGCGCGGGTGCCGTGTCCGCGGTGTGTGGGCGCGGGTGCGCGGCGGGGGTTCGCGGGTGCGCGGGTGCGGGTGCGCGGCGGTGAGCGCGCGCGAGCGCTCGTGGCCCGCCGTCAGGGGAGGTTGTGCTCGATCTGGCTGACGATCCGGTCGACGGCGCGCAGGCGATGGAGCTCCGATCCCCGTCGCGCCTGGACCGCGAGCGCCTGGTAGCCCGACAGCCCGCGCCGCTGCGCCTCGACCAGCGCGGACGGCAGCGGCGCGTGCAGCTCCTCGCGTGCCGCCTCCTGCAGCTGCGCCGCCAGCCGCTCCTCCAGGCGACTGCGCCCGGCGAGGTTGTCGATCTCCTGGTACCCGGCGCGGTTGGTGTAGTCGTAGAGTTCCGCCTCCTCGCCGCGCGCCTGCGGCTCGAGCGTGTTGGGGCGCCAGTTGGAGTACGTCGCGTACTTCGCGGTGGGTGTGACGATGCCCCTGACGTGCAGCGGCGCCTGCGCGTCGTGCGGCAGCAGCGCGAACTCCGTCAGCACCTCATCGGTCGCGTGCAGCGCGTAGCGGCGCCCGGGAGCCGCCGGGTCGCGGAGCATCCGGACGAGGTCCGCGCGCGTGGCCAGATGCGCGTAGCGGGCGTTATGGCGCCAGCTGTCCGATCCCGCGGCGAGCGTCAGCAGCAGCGGCGCCAGATCTACGCTGGAGGTGAGCTGCTGGCGCACGGTGTTCGGCACGGCGCCGAGGCGACCGGTGCGGTCGCTGACGATCAGCGGCACCCTGATCGCCTCCTCGTACATGCCGGCACCCTTGCCGCGCAGGCCGTGCGACGCGCCGTACTCGCCGTGGTCGGAGGTGAACACGACGACGGTGTTCTTCGCCACCTCGGGCCGGCGCGCCAGCGTCGCCATGACCGCCCCGACGTGGCGATCCACCTCGAGCTGCAGCTGCACGTAGAGGTCGAGGAACGGAAGCCAGGCGGCCTCGTACCCGTCGCCGCTGAACGGAACCTCGCCGAACGACTCGGCGCTCGTCAGCTGCAGCGACATCTGCAGCGAGGGCTTGCGTCGCGCTGCGAGCTGGGCCGGGGTCTCGAAGTTGGGCGGCAGTGCCCTGACCCTGCTCGGCGCCGAAGCCTCGTGCACCGAGCGGGCGGTCCAGCGCCACCACCACGCGATGTCGTGCGGGTTGACGAACGACACCGTCGTGCACCACGGGCCATCGCCGGCGGCCTCGCCGTACCACTGGTCGAACTGCTCGGCGATCTTCGGGTCGACGCGCCAGCCCTGTCCGGGCGCCCCGTTGGGGGACGGGTAGGTGCCGCCGTCGAAACCGTAGAGGGCGAGCCCGGGCGGGCCGGTCCGCTCGTTCCAGTGCCTGTCGCCGTGGGTCAGGTGCCACTTGCCGTACCAGTACGCGGTGTAGCCGTGCTCGCGCAGCATCGTCCCCCAGGTCGGGAACCCCGGTTCGAGCGTGCTCGCGCCGGTGATCATGCAGCCGGTCTGATGCGTGTGCAGCCCGGTCAGCATCGTCGCGCGCGCCGGCGTGCAGTCGTTGGAGGCCGTGTAGTGGCGGGCGAAGCTGACACCCGAGTTCGCCAGGGCGGCGATGTTCGGCGGCAGCGCGGCGCCGTGGCTGCCGGGACCGAACCAGCGCGGCGTACGCAGCTGGTCGACCATGATCACGAGGATGTTCGGCTGCCGGCTGCGCCGGTAGGGACCCGGCTTGCGCCGACGTGCGGTGGCGCTCTCGGCGTCAACGAGGCCCTCGACCCCGATCGATGCGGCCGTGATCGCGCCGCCGACGCGCAGCCCGCCGGCGATGAAAGAACGACGGTCGACGCGGCCGGAAGCGTGGCCGACGGGCGGTTCTTGCGGTCGTTTCTTGTCGGTCATGGTCTCAGAACTCGCGGAGGCTATAGGTTACGGCGGCGAGTCTTGGCCTGCTGGAGGTTCGGATTAGGGCTCTGTTGGGCCTTTTCGAACGACTTCTCACGAAGGCGGCCGCCGCTGTACGTCGCTCGCCTTCCCTATGTTGCGTTGCGCGTTGCCTTCGATCCGCCGACCGGCTCTCCGCCTCGGGCTGTGCGCGCTCGCGCTGCTCGCGCCCGCCGGCGCGCTTGCCGCGCCTGCGCAGGCGCCGCCTGTACCGAGACGCGCGGCGCCGGCCGCGCCGGCCGGCCCGTCCTGCGAGCCGCAGACGCTCGACGCCTCCGCGCAGCTCGACGGCGCGGTGACGGTCTCGCCGATGCCGGGCGCGGCCGACGCCTCGCCGCAGACCCAGATCAGCTTCCTCGGAGTTCCGCTCACGGCGCTCAGCAACGTAACGGTGCTCGGCTCGCAGAGCGGCCTGCACGAGGGGCAGCTCGAGGCCTACTCGCAGGGCGACGGCGGCAGCTTCATCCCGAGCACGCCGTTCACGCCTGGCGAGACCGTGACCGTGCAGGCGCAGCTCACCCTGAACGGAACCGCACAGCCGCTCGCGTTCCAGTTCAGCGTCGCGTACGAGGATCCGCTCGCCAGCACACCCGCACGCCTGCACCACCTGGCGCCTGGGACCAGCCAGCACTTTGCATCGCGGCCGGACCTGCGCCCGCCAATCGTGACGGTTCACACGAACGCTCCCGGACAGGCGCCGGGCGACGAGTTCCTCGCGCCCTATGGAGTGCCGGCCCAGGCCGGGCCGATGATCCTCGACCCGGCCGGGAAGCTGATCTGGTTCGACCCGCTTCCGCCGTCGACGGTCGCGACCAACCTGCGCGTGCAGCAGTACGACGGCGCACCCGTGCTGACGTGGTGGCAGGGCGAGATCACCCACGGCTTCGGCCTGGGTGAGGACGTGATCGCCGGCAGCAACTATCAACCGATCGCCACGGTCATGGCGGGAAACGGCTACCAGGCGGACCTGCACGAGTTCCAGATCACACCGGCCGGAACCGCGCTGCTGAGCTCCTACCACGCCGTGGACTGCAACCTGGCGTCGCTGGGCGGTCCGAGCGTCAGCGCCGTCACCGACGCGCTGCTGCAGGAGATCGACATCAGGACGGGCCTCGTGATGTTCGAGTGGACCTCGCTCGACCACATCCCGCTTACCGACTCCTACACCTCGCTGCTTGGCAGCTCGCCGCCGGCGCCGTGGGACTTCTTCCACCTGAACTCGATCAACCTCGACCCCGACGGCACGCTGCTCGTGTCGAGCCGCAACACGTGGGCCGTCGACGACATCGACGCCCAGACCGGCCAGGTGCTGTGGACGCTCGGAGGCAAGCAGAGCAGCTTCACCGAAAGCCCGGGGGCGGCGACCGCCTTCCAGCACGACGCGCGACCGGCCGGCCCGAACGCCTATTCGGTCTTCGACAACGGCGGCTCGCCGCAGATCCACGCACAGTCGCGCGGCGTGGTGCTGGCGATCGACCCGCAGACCCGAACCGTCTCCGTGGCATCGCAGTACCTGCACCCCGGAGCGCCGCTGTTCGCCGAAAGCCAGGGCGACATGCAGGCGCTGCCGAACGGCGACTGGTTCGTCGGCTGGGGACAGGTGCCCTACCTCTCCGAGTTCAGTGCTGCCGGCACGCTGCTGTTCGACGCCAGCATGCCCGCCGGCTACGAGTCCTACCGCGCGCTGCGCTTTCCCTGGACCGGCACGCCGCTTGACCCGCCGGCGCTCGTCGTGCGCGCGAGCGCCGGGGCGCACGTGACGGCCTACGTGAGCTGGAACGGCGCCACGCAGGTCATACGCTGGGAGCTGCTCGCGGGCGCCTCCGCCGACCGGCTCACGCGCGTGTCGGAGCTTTCGCGCGCCGGCTTCGAGACCGCGTTCGCGCTGACGCCGCGGGCGGGCGAGCGCTTCGTCGCGGCGCGCGCGATCGACTCGGCCGGCGAGGTGATCGGCAGGTCGGCGACGGTCGCGCTGCCGCGCGGCGCGGATGTGTCGCGGTCGGCGCTCAGAACTCGAGTCGCGGCGAGTGCTGCTCGCCGCGCGCGACGAACGCGGCGGTCGCACGGCGCAAGGTGAACTCGCGGCGCTCGCCGCGGGCGCCTGCGACCACGATCACGCGTCCGCCGTCGCGCAGCTCGACGATCGTGACCGGCTCGGACTCGCCCCCGAAATGCCAGATCCGCGCGCGAGCGCCGAGCGCCGGCAGCCCCCGCGTCGGCTTCACGACCGCCGCGCCGTCCGTACGCGCCAACACCCCCGGCTGCCGTGTGGCGCTCGGCGAAGGCACATGATCAGAGCTTGTAGTGCACCTTCGGGTGCGCTCGCAAGAAGGCTCGCGCCGTGGCGTACGGGTGACGGAGCTTCGCCGCCCTGCCGGCGCAGTCGACGAGGAACGAGCCCCCGAGGTTGGGGCTGTGCGGCGGCGCCCAGATGGCCTCCGGGATCTCGGGACAGACGAGGCGCGCCGCCGTTTCGCCGCTGTTGCCCCCGCGGTCCGAGTAGGGGCCGCTGATCAGGAAGTAGCGCGCCTCGCCCGCCGCCACCAGCGTGGCGAGGCGTGCGTTGCTCAGCGCGGGATCGCTGGCGCCGTAGCCGCCCTCCGCCGAGGCCCGCAGCCCGAGCAGGATCAGCGGCGCCGCCTGATCGGAGGATTGCGTCAGCAGTGGGTAGCGAGCAGCCGGCCGGTTGGCCTGCACGTAGCGAACCAGCCCCCTGTAGGCAACCACGTCGTCCGGCGGCTGATCGATGCCGCCCCAGCCCGCGTGGCTGTACGGACCGGCGGCCGGGAAGGTGCCGTCGACCGGGGCGAGCCAGACGCTGAAGCTGTAGACCGCCGGCGCGACCAGCAGCCCGCCGACCGCGACGGCGAGCGCGCAGGCCGAGCGGCTGCGCGCCAGCGGGATCGCGACAAGCGCGCCGAGGCACAGCAGCACGAGCGGGATCCGCCACCACAGCGGGTCGCCCTCATGATTGATCACCACCAGCTGCACGGCGAGCGTGCCGACCACCGCCAGCACCGCGAGCACGTACCCGCGCACCGCCTGGCGCGCCTGCGGGCTGCGCGCGAGCGATCCGATCGCAAGCGCGCCGGCGGCGACCATCGCGGCGACGCCCGGACCAAGCGCAGAGGCGTAGTACGGGTGCACGATCCCCGCCGAGAAGTCGATCACGAGGAGCTCCACGACGAACCAGCCGCCGAGCACGAAGAGCGCGCCCGCGCGGCGATCGCGGCGTCCACGGAGCGTCAGGGCGAGCGCGAGCATCCCGATCAGGGCGAGCGGCACGAGCCATCCGGCCTGCCCGCCAAGCGCCGTGCCGAACACCCGCACGGGGCTGCGCGCGCCGCCGAACGGAACGTCCTTCCCGGACCGCCGGCGGCCGGCCGGGGCGACCGGCGTGGGCGCGCTCGCGTGCCCGTGTGCATGCGGCGTCGCCGGCGTCGTCCGATGCGTCGCGGCGTGCCGGCGCTCGGCCGCCGAGGGCGCGACGTCGACGCCGGGCCGCACGAGCGGGACCAGCTGCGCCGGGCCCAGGGGCTTCGATGTCGTTCCCGGCCCGCCCTGCTGGCCGCCGACGCGGCCGAAGCCGTTGTAGCCGAAATCGAGCTGGAACTCGGAGTTCGTGACGCTGCCGCCGACGTACGGTCGCTGTGAGGCGGGCGTCAGATCGACGGCCAGCGACCACGAGACCGCGACGACCAGCGACACCGCGCCGGCCACGACGAGCTGGGCAACGCGACGCCTCCACGACCCCGGCGCGCACACGAGGTAGCCGACGGCGATCCCCGGCACGCACAGCAGCGCCGCCAGCGACTTCGTGTTGAACGCCAGCCCCACCAGCACGCCGCACCACACGAGCGTCCGCAACCGCCCCGAATCGACCGCTGCCAAGGCCGCGCCGCAGGCGGCCAGCATCGAGAGGATGAGCAGCGGATCAACGCCGTTGTCACGCGACACCGCAACGAACGACGGGAAGACCGCCAGCGCGAACGCCGCCACCAGCCCCGCGAGCGGCCCGAACCGCGGCGCCACGATCCGATACATCAACCACACCGCGAGCACCGCGCAGACGCCCTCGGGCACGAGCAGGCTGAGCGGCGCGAACCCGAACAGCTTCGCGCTCAACGCCTGCAGCCACAATGCCAGCGGCGGCTTGTCGACTGTGATGAAGCCGTTCGGATCGGACGAGACGAAGAAGAAGTTGTGCAACGAGCGCAGCATCGACTTCACCGCAGCGGCGTAGAACGTGTTCGCGAAGCCGTTCTGGCTCAGCTTCACGAACTCGAGCAGGCCGCTCAACACGAGGATCGCGGCGAGCGCGGGATGCTGGGGACCGAGCCGGATTCGGCCCCGGCGGATCTCCCGCTCGCGACGGGCCGGCGCGCCGATCTCGGGCGGCGGCCCGGGCACGGCGCCGGCGGCGCTCATGCCGGCTTGCTGAAGACGGCCGCCAGCGAGAGCCCGGCGGAGATTCGCCAGCCCATCCCAATCAGGCGGGCTTCCAAGCCCAGCGGCCATTGGAGCACCGTGTTCAACGGCTCCGGTGTGCGCTGCAGATCGGACACCGGCTCACCGACGAGGTGCGAGCGGCGCGTCAGACGCCGGTGGACGATCGCGATCGGCAGCAGCAGGCCGTTGAAGTACGTCGTCCTGACAGGCTGCCAGCCCGCCTGCACGGCCGGCGCGCGTAGCGTGCTCGCCTTGTAGCGCCGCTCGTGGTGGTTGATCACATCGTGCTCGCTCCACAACCACTGGTACGCGGGCACCATGACGACGAGCGTACCCCCCGGCGCCACGACGCGGTACAGCTCACGCCATGCCCGCAGCTGATCCTCGATGTGCTCGATCACGTCCAGGCAGAAGGCGAGATCGAAGCGCCCGTCGGCGAACGGCATCTCGGTGACGGAGCACTGCACGACCTCGCCTATGCCCCGCTCGCGCGCTCGCACGACGCTGGCGTCGGCGATCTCCACGCCCGTGACCGTGCCCAGCGCCGCGAAGTCCACCATGTTGCGGCCGCTGCCACAGCCGGCGTCGAGGATCTGCGCTCCGGGCGGCAAATCCAGCCCGCGCAGCAGCGAGGCGATGACGCGCCTGCGCCCCCGATACCACCAGTGCTGCTCTTCAAGCTCGTGCGTCTGCAGCTCGAGAAGCCGGTCCATCAGCTGCGACCCCCCTTGCCGGCGCTCACGCCGCGCGGTCGTCGAGGTGGCGGCGGCTAATCGGGAAGGAGGGCAACTGAAACCGGGCCGGACGGGCGCTGTGGACGGTTCGGCGGTCGCCACGTGCGACCCGCCAACCTAAATCCGCGCTAAGGCTACCGGGTGCTCAGGCGGACGGCGCGCTCGCGACGCCCGCGATGTGCGCCGACGGCGCCTTGTGTCGCGGCCTGGGGGGTCGCGCCAGCCAGTGGTAGGTTCCCGGCCGCCCGACGCTGACATGGCACGCGGCGCCGCTGATGAAGACCCAGTTGCCGCTTCCGTGTGTGGCGTCGATGTCGCGGACCAGGTAGAAGGGCGTGTGCGTCCAGGCGTCTCCGTAGCGCGCCCGGTAGCGGACGTCGACCCGGTGGCGAGCGGTCATCCGCACCGGGTCGGCCGGGTGCGCGGCGGGCGACCACGGGTAGAAGTTCGCGTACTCCTCGCAGTTTGCCCCGTAGCACCAGTTGTGGCCGCGCTGGCCGCAGCGCTTGTCGAAGTTCAGCGGCACGCCGCCGAAGCAGCGGGGGTAGCAGCCGCTCCAAACCGCCCGCCCGCTCGACGCCACGAACTGGTCCGTGTTGAGCACCGGATCCGCGCAGCTCGCGATCGCGCTCAGTGCCTTCGCCGTCCAGTCGCGCGCGTACTGCGACCAGCCGCAGCTCCCGCGCAGGCTGCCGTTGAGGATCTCGCCGCCGACCTGGTTCTGGCCGATGTTGTCCTGGGTCACCGCGAGCTCCGTGCCGGCGCTCACGTTGCCGATCGCCAGCTGGCTGGCGAACTGCGTGACATCGCCCGAAGCCGTGATCGTGCACCACCGAGACTGGTTGCAGGTGGCCACGGCGACGCCGCTGGCGCCCGCGGGCGTGCCGCCGGCGCCGAGGGACAGCGCCGCGCCGCAAAGCGCGACCGCACTCAGAAGTGTCCGTACTCTCATTGCAGGGTCAACTCGCCGGGGGCTCGTCGAGATCGTAGAGCAGGCCGCTGTCCTTCGGCAGCCCAGCCCGTGCGGTGATGTCGCGGGAGTGCTTGCGAACCCACTGCATCGCCAGCGAGCAGGCCGCGTGCGTGACGACGACGTCCTTGCACACGGTCTCGACGAAGACGTAGCGAACCTCGCCCGCGGCGCGGTCGTGCTGAAGCTGGGTGACGCCGACCAGCGGCTGCGCGTTGACGGTCGTCAGCAGGAGCACGGGCTTCGCGCCGAGGACGATGAACGGCGCGGCGATCGTCGAGGCGCTGAAGGCGGCCTCGTAGCGAGTCCCGTCCTCGTGGCTGAGCAGGAAGCGCGAGACCGGATCGACGATCGAGGAGCCGAGCGTCACCTCGGCCGCCTGGTCGCCGCTGTGGTCACGGATCAGCAGCACGTCACGCACCGCCGGCATCGCGACGATCGCTCCGAGCATCCCCAGCGTCGCGCACAGCGGCAGGTACCAGCCAGGCCAGCGACGCTGGCGGACCCTGAGGACGAAGGCGAAGAGGACGTATGCGACGATCGGGACGGCGAGCAGCGCCGCGATGGCGATCGCGAGATAGCCGTGCTTGCCACTCGCCGTCTCCGCCGCGCCCTCTGCCATCACGATCGCGAAGGTGGCGAGCAGCACGTACACCCCGAACAGGTCGCGGGCGCGCGCGACCACGAGCGGCAGCGCACAGCCGAGCGCGATCGCCACCGCCGGCGTGAAGGCCTCGAGATAGCGCGGCTGTGTGTGCGCGGAGAAGCTGAACAGCACATACCCGGTGAGCAGCCACAGCGCGACCGCCAGCGTCGCGGCCCAGCCGATCCGCTGCTCGGCGCCGGCCTGCGGCGGCGGCCGCAGACGGCGGCGCAGCATCGGCGCGAGCGCCACGAGCCCGAAGATGATCGCCGCGAACAGCAGCGTCCCGAGCCGCGTGCCGTAGCCGACCAGGCTGTACTGGAAAAGGCGCAGCGGGCCTGGCTTGGAGGCGATGCCATGCACGGTGCTGGCCGTGGCGGCGGTCGAGGACGCGGCCGCAGCATGTGCGACCGGCGCGAGCGTGGCCGGGGCGCCCGGCGCGGCGGCGCTCTTGGTCGAGAAGCTCTGCGGCGCCGCCGGCTTGACGATCCGGTCCCAGCCGTCGAAGACGAACACCGAGTTCCAAACGCTGCCGTTGGTCGAGCCGATCGCGTAGGGCTGGTCGCGCCCCGGGCTGAGCGCGACGAACGTCATCCAACACAGCGCCACCACCACGAACACCGCCCCGGCCGCGGCAAGCCGGCGCACGCGAAGGCCGATGCGCTCGCCGCCCCAGCACAGCCAGACGAAGAGCACGAATCCGGGGACGGGGACGAGCGCCTCGAACAGCTTGACGTTGAAGGCGAGTCCGAGCACCACGGCGGCGGCGAGCAGCGGCCGCATGTCCCGCCGCTGCACGCTGCGCAGCAGTAGCCACGCGACCGCCAGCAGCAGCAGCATCATGAACGAGTCCATCGTGTCGCTGCGGGCGGTGATCACGGAGTTGGGCAGCAACGTCAGCGTGATCGCGGCGCACAGCGCCGACAGCGGCCCGGCCAGACGGCGCACGAGGTCGTAGAGCAGCGGAATCGCGGCCGTCCCGGCAAACGCCTCGGGCAGCTTCAAGACGGTCGAGTTGAAGCCGAACAGCTTGACCGCGATGACCTGCAGCCAGAGGTCGACCGGCGGCTTGTCGATCGCCGTGCGCGCCGTTGGGTCGAACGCCCCGTAGAGGAAGTTGTGCAGCGAGAGCCCCATCGAGCGCACCGCGGCGTCATAGAAGAGGTTGTCGGGCACGGTGCTCAGCGCGATCAGGCGAAGCACGGCGGCGACCACTGTCACGAGGCCGAGCGCCAGCCACCAGCGCCGCTCGAGCGAGAGTCGCGAGGGCCTGGCCGGCGTGTTCACGAGGCAGTCGACGGCGGGTCGCTGCGCCCGCCGGGGTGTGCGAAGGACCACCAGCGATTGATCGGGAACGTCACCGCCAGGATCGGCAGGACGAGAATCGCCTGCGCCGGGATCTTTGCGATCCCCGCATGGTGTACGAGCACGTACAGCAGTGCGACATTGAGGGCGATCGCGGCGCTGGTCACGAGCGCGAAGCGGGTTCCCGCCGTTGTGTGCGCGATGTGGCCGGCGCGGAATGTCCAGTGGCGGTTGAGGAGGTAGCTGTTCAGCGCGCCGACGGCATAGCCGAGCACGAGCGCGATCAGATAGTGGATGCCGATCGTGACGCCGATGCTGTAGACGACGAAGTTGACGATCGTGTTCGAAGCCCCGACCAGGCCGTACTTCACGAACTGCCTGACGGCCGGCAGCTCGAGCCGACCGGTCGGTTCCAGCGTGCGCATGGCACACAGGATGACCGAACCGGCGTCACCGCGACGGCTCACGCGTTCAGCCGCGCTTGAACGCGCCCTGTTACGCTCGCAGCGAGGAGCCCGGCGCCGTCTGAATGGTTGCCGGGCCGGAGCCCAAGCTGAGTCTTTGCGGACCAGCGTCCGCGACCCCACCGACCACGCGAGCAAAGATGGCGACCGAAACCAAACGCACCCTCGGCAAGCTCTCGGTCTGCGCCCCCGTCTTCAACGAAGAGGCCCTCGTCGAGGAGTTCTACAACCGCACGACGACGGCGCTGCAAGGGCTCGACTACGAGTT
This sequence comes from uncultured Solirubrobacteraceae bacterium, assembly GCA_964483345.1. Lineage (GTDB taxonomy): Bacteria > Actinomycetota > Thermoleophilia > Solirubrobacterales > Solirubrobacteraceae > Palsa-513. The sequence goes on along the minus strand of CAZABN010000001.1, from coordinate 66,655 downwards.
GATCATCGTCAATGACGGCTCGAGCGACAGCACACCGGAGAAGCTCGACACGCTGGCCGCAGCCGACCCACGGCTGCGCGTGGTGCACCTGTCACGGAACTTCGGCCACCAGGCGGCGCTGACCGCCGGGCTCGAGCACGCCCGGGGCAACGTCGTCGCGATGCTCGACGCGGACCTCCAGGACCCGCCGGAGCTGATCCGCGACATGGTCGCGGAATGGCAGAAGGGCGCCGACGTCGTCTACATGGTGCGCGCCGAGCGCCACGGCGAGACCGCCTTCAAGCTCGCGACGGCACGCTGGTTCTACACGCTCTTCCGCAAGCTCGCCCACGTGGAGCTGGAGCCAAACTCGGGCGACTTCCGCCTGCTCGACCGCGCGGCGCTCAACGCGCTGCTCTCGATGGGGGAGCGAAACCGCTTCCTGCGCGGGATGACGGTGTGGGTCGGCTTCACGCAGACGGCGATCCACTACACGCGCGATCCGCGCCATGCCGGCGAGACGAAGTACCCGGTCCGCAAGATGCTGCGCTTCTCGCTCGACGCGATCGCATCCTTCTCGCACGTGCCGCTGCAGATCGCGACCTACCTCGGCTTCCTCTTCGCGGGTGTCGCGTTCATCGCGATCCCGGTCGTGATCATCCTCAAGTTCACCGGCGGCTACCTGCCGGGCTTCGGCGCGGTGACGATCCTGATCCTGCTGATCGGCGGACTGCAGCTGATCGCGCTCGGCATGATCGGCGAGTACGTCGGGCGGATCTACGACGAGTCGAAGCGCCGTCCGCTCTATATCGTGCGCGAGCAGCGCAACGAACCCGTTGCGCCGCGGGACCTCGTGCACGACGAGCAGTTCTCAGACCCGACCGCGCGCGGCTGACAGCCAACCGAGATAGGCCCACAGTGGAAAACCGTCATCAACGCCTGCTGGTCGAAACCGACCGCCACCGCATCCGCGGCGAGGTCACGCTCGCGCGCGAGGGCTACCGCAGCCGGATCTCCGACATGCTGAACGCCTCCGAGCGAGATTTCATCGCCCTGACGAACGTGACGATCGATCCGCTCGACGGCGGTCCGCAGCTGACCGCGGACTTCGTCGCGGTGGCGCGCGCGAAGATCGTGTTCGCGATGCCGCTCAGCGACTGAGCACCGCGGCTTGGCGGATCGCCGGTTCCGCATCGGCGGAACCCTCGGCGCTCCAGCGATAGGTACCACCACGCAGCCACGACGCGGCGGCCGCGATCAGGTAGGCGACGAACGAGAAGCGCAGCGCCGCCGTCAGCGCGCCGGCGAAAGCGGGGCTGATCAGGATGGGGAAGAAGCGCCGTCCGGTGAGCGTCGCAACCTGGGCGTGGGTGAGCGCGTGCAGAGCATGCGGGCCGAGCAGCGCGGCCACCGGGTTGGCGCCGAGCAGCGACGCGAAGAGCGTCGAGACGGGCGAGAGGTGAGCGATCCGCAGGGCGTCTGCAGCCGATACGCCGTGCGCTGAAAGCCCCGCATACAACGCGTGCGGAAGCTTTGCTGAAAGGCCGATGATCATCAGCGAGAAGTAGATCCCGATCGAGAGCACCTGCCCCGAGTTCTGGAAGGTCGAGGCGATGCCGGAGCCGATGCCGCGGCGCCATGGCGGCAGGCTGTTCATGATCGCGGCCCGGTTCGGGGCCGCGAACATGCCGTTGCCCACGCCGAACACGAACAGCAGCAGGCCGAACGGGGCGTACGAGAAGTCGACCGGCACCAGCGACAGCAGCGCGAGCGAGGCGGCCGTCAGGAGCGGTCCGGCGACCGCGAAGCGGCGCGGACCGTAACGATCCGACAACACCCCCGAGAGCGGGCCGGCCACGAGGAAGCCGGCCAGCAACGGGAGCATCGCGATCCCCGCCAAGAGCGGCGTGTTCGAAAAGTTGTAACCGTGCAGCGGCAGCCAGATCCCCTGCAGCCAGATCACGAGCATGAACTGCAGCCCGCCGCGCCCGATCGCGCCGAGCAGCGAGGCGACGTTACCGGCGACGAACGCCCGCAGCCTGAACAGACGCAGGTCGAGCATCGGCTCCTTGGCACGCAACTCGACGGCCACGAAGATCATGAGCAGAACGCAGCCGCCGGCCAGCTCGGCGATCACGCGAGGATTCCCCCACCCCATCGCATGACCGCCGTAGGGCTGGATTCCGTACGTGATCCCGACCATCACGAGGATCAAGCCGGCTGCGAAGCAGAGGTTTCCCCACCAGTCGATCCGCGCCGCCCGCCGCTCGCCGATCTCGCGCAGCATCCGGTAGGCCCAGACCGTGCCGAACAGGCCGATCGGCACCGAGATCAGGAAGACGAGTCGCCACGAGATCGGAGCGAGCACGCCGCCGAGCACCAGCCCGATCGTCGAGCCGGCGATGCCGGCAATGTTGTTGATGCCGAGCGCCAGACCGCGCTGGTTTGAGGGAAACGCGTCGGTCAGGATCGCCGCCGAGTTGGCGATCAGCATCGCCGCGCCCAGCGCCTGGAAGACCCGCATGACGATCAGCCAGATCGCGGCCGTGGCACCCTGCATCCACGTCACCGACAGCGCGATCGAGAAGATCGTGAAGATCACGAAGCCGAGGTTGTAGATGCGCACACGCCCGAAGATGTCGCCGAGCCGTCCGAGTGTCACGACGAGCACCGCGGTGACAACCATGAAGCCCATCAGCAGCCACAGCAGATAGGTCGTGTTGCCGGGCGCCAGGGGGTTGATGTGAATCCCGCGAAAGATGTCGGGGAGGGCGATCAGCACCACCGACAGGTCGATCGTGGCGATCAGCGTGGCGAGCGTCGTGTTCGAAAGCGCGACCCACTTGTAGCGGTCGCGGTCCAGCGGTTCGGGGCCGCTGCTCGCGCGGGTGGGGCGTGTGAGCCTCACGCCCCCGAGCACGAGCTGGTCGCCGTCACAATCGTTAGCCTAGCTTACGGGTTCGTCGGACCGGCGCGCATCCCGTCGCGCCGCACTCGGCGGCCCGCGCGCCGAGCGGTGCTCACCGCTGGCGGCAGGGTCGTCGACTGCGGCCGCAGACCGTCGATCATCAAAGCGAGATAGCGCCGCCACAGCTGCGGCTGGGCGGCGTGCGCCGGCGCGCAGGTGTTGGTCGCCGCCATCATCAGCATCACGATGTCGACGCCGGTGATGTCGGCTCGCACCTCGCCGCTGCCCTGCGCTGCCGCCACAAGCGCATCCAACCCGGCCTGGAGCTCGCGCTTCGCACGCTCGAGGCGCTCGTCGGCGAACCCCTCACAGGTCGCGGCGTCAAAGAAAGAACGGTCGGCCGCGAGCAGCTCGGCGCCGCGCGACATCAGTTCGGCGAGCGCCCCGAGCCCCGGGGGACGCGCAGCCGCGATCTCCGCGACCGCCGCCTGCAACATCGCCAGCCGGTCGAGGAGCACCTCGCTGACCAGGTCGCGCTTCGTCGGGAAGTGGCGGAACAGCGTGCCCTTGGCAACCCCGGCCCGCCTGGCGATCTCGTCGGCCGACACGTCGATGCCGCCCTCCGCGAAGGCCTGCGCGGCGGCCTCCAGCAGGGCACCGCGATTGCGCTGAGAATCGGCCCGCCGGTCGGCGCCGGCAAGCGACACGGTCGTCATGTGGTCGCCCCACTCGGCGCGATCTCGCCGTCCAGCGCGAGGTGTTCGAGGTGGTGCGGCCGCAGGAAGGAAACGATCACGAGGATCGAGGTGAGCATGAAGCAGGCCGCGACGATGAAGGCGATCCGGTAGCCGGAAACCGTTGCGCCGGCGACCGCGTGCGAGCTGACGTGGTGCCCGAGCGCGGAGATCAAGCTGCTCGTGCGGCTCGCGGCGAGCGTCGCGAGAACCGCGAGGCCGAGCGCGCCGCCGACCTGTTGAGCCGTGTTGAAGAGGCCCGACGCCAGCCCGGCGTCGTCACCATGCGCGCTCGAGACGCCGATCAGCGTGGCCGGCACGAACGCGAGCCCGAGCCCGACGGCCAGCAGCACGAAGGCCGGCAGCAAGGTCCCGAGGTAGGTCCCGTGGACGCTCACGCGCACCATCAGCCCCAGTCCTCCCGCCGCGATCGCCATGCCGGCGACCGCGACCGCTCGCACGCCGTAGCGCGGCACGATCCTCTGGCTGATCCCCGCCCCGGCGCCGATCAACACGGCCACGGGCAGGAATGCGAAACCCGTCGCGATCGGCGAGAAGTGGAGGATCTCCTGCAGATAGAGGGTGCCGAAGAAGAAGTTCGCAAACAGCCCGGCGCCGAGGAAGAACATCGCCCCGTCCCCCACCGCAAGCGCGCGCGTACGGAAGATCTCGAGCCGTATGAGCGGCGCCCGTACACGTGCCTCGATGCCCACGAACGCCGCGATCAGCGCCAGTGCCACGACGCCGAGGATCAGCGTGCGGGGCGCCCCCCAGCCGTAGGTCTGCGTGCCGACGATGGCGTAGATCAGCAGCGCGAGTCCGCTGGTGACCGAGACCGCGCCGAGGATGTCGGCCCCGCGCTGGTGGGTCTCGATGCGTCCCCCCGGCACGAAACGCACGGCCAGCGCGACCGCCGCGACACCGATCGGCACGTTGACGAAGAAGATCCACGGCCACGAAAGCGCCTGCGTCAGGATGCCGCCGAGCAGCAGCCCCACCGCCGCACCCCCGGCCGACAGCCCCGCCCACAGACTCAGTGCCTTGCGCTGGTCGTCTCCGTCGGGGAAGGTCGTGTTGACAATCGCGAGCGTCGCCGGCGAGACCAGGGCTGCGCCGATGCCCTGCAGGGCGCGGGCGCCGACGAGCATGGCGGAGGAGCCGGAGAGCCCGTCGACCAGCGACGCGACGGTGAACAGGCTGACGCCCACGAAGAACAGCCGGCGGCGGCCGAACAGGTCCGACAGGCGGCCGCCGAGCAGAAGGAAACCCCCGAAGGTGAGCGTGTAGGCGTTCACCACCCACTGCAGATTCGCCTGGCTGATCCGCAGGCCGTGCTGGATCGACGGCAGCGCGACGTTCACGACCGTCGCATCGAGGACCACCATCAGCTGCGCGAGGCAGACGATGGCGACGCTCAGCCAGGGGTTGTGTTTGGGACGCGACGCCTGACTCACAGCCGGCTCCAATGTCGTGGGTGGAAGATGACCGGTTGGTCAGCTTCGACCCTAGCAGAAGCCTTCCGCCCGCTCCGCGAGCGCCGCGGCGACGGCGCCTTGCGCGCCAGACGCCCGCCGCTCAGGGACTCGTGCTGTTGACCTGGTGTCCGTCGCGAGCGATCAGGACGTGGACACTCGCCCCGGTGAAGACGAGGTCGTGGTCCGCGCAGGCCGGGGCGAAATGCAGTGCGATGCTGTCGCGGTGAACCGCGTAATAGCTCGCGAACAGCGTGACCGAACCCGCGGTGCCTCGCGTGCAGGCTGCATCGTTGGTCGCCGTGACGGTGACGGGCAGCACGATCGCCACGCCGAGCAGGCCCAGCCTGGTGGTCTGCGGCAACAGCTTCGAGGCGCCCGAGACGGCGAGCACGAGCTCGCGCGTGGCCGCCGCCGCTGCGCTGTCGTTGCTGCAGATCGTGCCGGTCGCACGCGCCGCGCTCCAGCTCCCGCTGCCGCGGGTCCACGACGACGACACCGAGGGATTCGCAGGCGTGGGCGAACCGATCTGGCTGAACTCCCACTGCACGGCGACCGCTGAGCTCGGCGGGGCCGTGGAAGCGGCGGCCGGGCACTTCACCGCCGTCGCGCTCGCGCCGGCGCCGGCGGCGAGCACGAGAGCGGCGCCGCCGGCGAGCGCCGCAGCGACGACCAGTCCGATCGACCGACGTGGGTCCACGGGTGCACGATAAGCCCTGAACGCCGGCCGGGCAAGCGCGGAGCGCTCGGCGGGCGCAGCTGTCCGGGAAAGCGTTGACCGCCCGCGCGGCGGGGCGCGGCCGGCGCGCACGCCCGGGCGCTGCGATGCGCTGCGATGTGGTCCCGCGCACGCGCGCGGGCGCGCGTGCGGCGATGGTCCAGGAAGCTCACCCGAACGGGGGGGAAAACTCACCTCGTTGGGGTAGGAGGCCCGCCTACGATCAGTGACAGCGGCGCACGCGGCGAGCGGCGAGCCCTCTCATGCAACTGCCGTGACCGTTGAAGCGCGCAGACCGATCCGATCGCCGCGCGCCGCCCAGAACGCCCGTGGCAAGGAGCCAGATGACCCGCAAGACCATCGACCCGGACCGCAGCCGCCTCCATCGCTCGCCTGCGCGCTGGGTGGCCCCACTGGTGGCGGTGCTGCTCCTCGCCGTCGGTCCGAGCGCCGCGTCAGCGGCATCCAATCCGGCCACGAACATCGCCGTCGGTCCCCTGCCCGCAGCCTGCGCGAACGCTCCCCGCAGCCCGATCTGCGAGCACGCGATGGTCCGTGCGCTGGACCACGCGCACGCCGTGCTCGGACTCGGCCCCTACCTGCTGCCCGCCAACTTCTACTCGCTGACCGGCTCCGAACAGCTCCTCATCCTCTGCAACCTCGACCGTCTCGCCTACGGACTGCCGGCGGTCACCGGCCTGAGCCCGGCGCTCAACGCCGTTGCTGCGAGCGGAGTTTCGAGCGATGCCGACCCCGACCCGAGCGCCCTGCTCAACAACTTCCCGACGTTCGGCTGGTCGTCGAACTGGGCCGGCGGGTACGGCAACGCGCTCGAGGCCTACTACGCCTGGATGTACTACGACGGCTGGGGCGGCAAGCAGACCTCGAACCTCGACTGCACCGGCCCTACGGCGAGCGGCTGCTGGGGTCACCGCGAAGACGTGCTCTCCTTCCCCAATCAGGGCCTGCTGTCGATGGGCGCCTCGGTCAGCAGGGACTCCGCCGGCCAGATCGGCTACGCGATCACGCTCGTCTGGACAGCGCAGACGAACTGGACGAGCTACACCTACAGCTGGGCGAGCGCCCAGGCCGCCGGCGCGGGCGCGATCAGCGAACGAACGGCTGCTCCCCGCGGCTGAAGCCGCGCCGCTGGCGCGCTGCCGCACGCCGCCGCGCGCACGGTCGCCGCGTCAGCTACCAGCGTTCGTGCACGTGCGGCCGGACCAGCTCGCCGTAGATCTCCGCGACGGCGGCAAGCTGTTCGCCCGAGAGCGCTGGGAGCTCGGCGCTCGACGCGTTCGCGCGGGCCTGCTCCGGGCTGCGTGCGCCCGGGATCACGACCGAGACGCCAGGCTGGTCGATGATCCAGCGCAGTGCGAACTGCGCCATCGTGACGGCGGGCGGCACCACACCGGCGAGCCGGCGAACCGCCTCCAGGCCGATGTCGAACGGCACGCCTGAGAACGTCTCCCCCACATCGAAGGCCTCGCCGTGGCGGTTGTAGTTGCGGTGATCCTCGGCGGCGAAGGTCGTGTTCTCGTCGTAGCGCCCCGAGAGCAGACCGGAGGCCAGCGGGACACGGGCGATGATCCCGACCCCCGCCTCGCGCGCCGCGGGAAGCACGCGCTCGAGCGGCTTGAGCCGCAGGCAGTTCAGAATGATCTGGACGCTCGCCACGTTCGGGCGCGCGATCGCCGCGAGCGCCTCGTCGCAGGTCTCGACGGACACGCCGTAGTGGCGGATCCGCCCTTCCTCCACCATCTCGTCGAGCGTGGCGAACACGGCGTCGTCGTCGTAGACGGCCGGCGGCGGGCAGTGCAGCTGAACAAGGTCGATCGTGTCGACGCCGAGGTTTCTCCGCGACCGATCGTTCCAGGCGAGGAAGTTCTCGCGGTTGTAGTTCTCGCTCAGCTGCGGCAGGCGCCGGCCCATCTTGGTGGCGATCAGCAGGCCGGCATCCGGTCGGCGCGCGAGCAGCGCGCCGCAACTGCGCTCGCTGCGCCCATCGCCGTAGACGTCGGCGGTGTCGATGAAGGTGACGCCGGCGTCGAGCGCGGCGTCGAGCACCGCCGCGGCGGTGTCATCGCCGATCTCGCCCCAGTCGGCGCCGAGCTGCCACGCACCGAGACCGGCGACGCCGACGGAGCGCCCGATGCGTGGAAGTGGCCTCTGTTCCATGTCCTGAGCATATGGCGGACGCCGAACCCGGCGCAGTGTCGCCGCTCAGGGTGAGCGGCGACAGCGGTTTCGCAGCATCACGAACGCGAACGCCGCGACGAGTGCGCCGACGACGAGCCAGGCGAGCAGGCCTTCGTCCGAGGCGAGGTCGGCGACCGGCGGCCCAATCCAGTACGCGCCGAGCCCGATCGCCATCGCCCAAACGATGGCCGAAATGGCGTTCACCGGCACGTAGAGCGACGCTCTCATGCGCACGATGCCCGCGACCCACGACGGTGTGAAGAGCACGGCGAGCACGCCGTAGCGGGCGAAGAAGCGATCGCCACTGGCGGTCAGCGCGAGGCGCAGGCCGTGCAGCGGTCCCGGCGCGGTGAGCACGCCGCGCCCGGCGCGCCGCCCGACCACCCAACCGAGCATGCCGCCCGTGGTGGCACCAGCCCAGGCGACGACGATGATCGAGGCGAGGTCGAGATGGTGGTGTGCAGCCGCGAGGGCGGCCGCGATCAGCACCGCCTCACCGGGCCCCGGCAGACCGGCCCAGCTCGCTCCCGAGGCGATCAGCACGCCGACGTAGTCGATCCCCGGTCCACGCGGGTGCAGGTGAATGTGGAGATGCAGGAGGGACAGCGTCGAAAGCTGAAGGTCCGGGCTGCCCACCCAGGCATCCTGACAGCAGACCAGTGCGCGGACGCGCTGCGCGGTGTCCGCAACGCGCCGGCGGCGCCGTCGCGAGGGCGTTGCTCAGCCGGCGAGCCAGCTGTCGGTGAAGCCGTCGCCGGCCGCGTCGAGCGGTCCGGGGCTGGCGAGCAGCGTGGAGTTCTGGTCGATCGCGAGCGTGTCCACCGGGAAGCTCGAGATCGGACCGCTCTGACCGTTGGCCGTGGCGCTCGCGCCCGTGAACGCGACGGGCGAGAACTGCGCGAGCGGCTGACACTGGGGACTGCAACCGTCGGGATCCTCGACCATCCACTCCGCCGAGCCCTGACTGAGCCCGGGCGTGGGCGAGGCGATCTGCGTCTGGTAGGTCCAGTTCTGGGTCGCGTCGCCGAGCGTGAGCAGCCAGGTGGAGCCGAAGAAGCTGACCGAACCGGTCATCGCGTCGCCTGGCGCCACGGGGTAGCTCGAGCCCGGCAGCGGCACGGCGAAGCCGTTGTTGACGGCCGCATCCCCGTACATCTCGTACCAGGCCCAGTAGGTCGGCACGCCGGAGAAGCAGTCCGTCTCGGTGCCGTCCTGCTCGACGCTCGTGCCGTCTCCGATGCCCGGCCACTGCGCCGCCCAGGTCGTCGCCCCGGGCGCACAGGTCACGGTCGGCACGATCCAGCTTGCGCTCACGGCGCTGAAGCTCTGGCCCGCCGCGGCGTAGGCGATGTAGCCCGAGAAGTTTGTGCTTGGCACCGGCACGACCGTGAGCGTGGCGATGTCGGTCGTCGCCGAACCGGCCGCGTTGGTGAAGACCGCCCGGTACTCGTTGCCGCTGTCTGCGGCGCTGGCCGCGAACGACGGGCTGGTGTCCGCCCAGCTGGAGCCGCCGTTGGCGGAGACCTGCCACTGCACGCTCGGCGCGGGACTCCCCGAAGCCACCGCCGTGAAGCTGACGGGCGCCCCTGGCGCGACGCTCTGGTCCGACGGCTGGATGGTGACCGCAGGTGGCGCCTCGAGAGCGTTCCGCAGCCCCGACTCGCCGCCGACCAGCGAGGCGGCCGTCTCCGAGACGACGTCGCCAGCACCGGCCCCCCTGGCGTTGACACCCGAGGCGGCGGTGACGCCGGCGAGAGCCCGGCTGCCCGAAGCCGAGTGGCGGCGCGGGCGCTCGACGATAACGTCGCGGACCGTCGCGCGCTCCCCGTGCGCTGCCCTCACCGTCAGGTAGAGAACGTACCGCCGCGGAACTGAGGTCATGTTGCGCGGGACCGTCACGGTGACGGTGGCGCGCCCGGAGCGGCAATTGCGCACCTTCGGCAGTGTCCGCAGCGCGCCGGCGGACGAGAAGCGACACCGGTCGCCCGGGCGCACACGCGCACGCAGTCGCACCGTTCCGCCGGCGGCCGGCAACGTCGAGGGCGTCGCGATCAGGCGCTCGGCATTCGCCCGGCGCGCCGTGCGCCGGCGCGCCATAGTCGGGACCGGCGGCGGGCCTGCCGAGCGCTCGCGGACGGTGGCGCCGCCGGCCAACCTCGCGGGGGGCTGGCTCGAGCCAGCGGCACCGGCCGCTGAGCACACGAGCACGCTTGCACCCGCCAGCACGCACAGCGAAAGTTGGACGAGCCGGCGCCGTGCGGGGATGCGTCGGACGCGGCCGTCGCCCACGTGCGTCGGCCTCGTGCAGCTCGAAAGCGTGCTGGTTTGCACACTTCTGCATCGGTTCCGCCGCAGCCGATCGCAAGAGCGAACGGACGTCTGATCGATGCCGCAGTCGAAGGATGCGCCGCGCTACCGGTGCGGCTCGTGCCGGGGGCCTCCGGCGCTCGTCAGCCGAGCGGCTCGAGACCGGCGCCCTGTGGCGGGACCGGCGCCGCTCTTCCGAGCCGCACCGTCGCGATCGCCGTCAGCGCGCACACTCCGCAGATCCCGGCGCCGGCCGCAAGCGTGACCCGTACGCCGGCCGCAGCCACGAGTGCGCCGGCCCCGAGCAGCCCGAGCAGGAAGCCCGCCCCCTCGAGCATGTCCTTCGCACCGAAGAGGCGCCCCTGCACGGCGATCGGGACGCGCAGCTGAATGAGCTGCGTGGCGCTCACCAGGAGCAGAGCGTTGGCGTAGCCGGTGACCGCGAAGGCCACGGTCGCAGGCGGCACGCTACCGACGATGGCGCTGGCGAACATGCCGACGGCGATGAGCGTGAGCGCGTCGAGGTAGCGACGAACGAGTGTCGCCGCTGACGCGCGGCCCCGCCGCGCGACGAACAGCGTCGCGGTGACCATGCCGATTCCGTAGCACGCCACCAACAGCGCATAGTCGCTGCTGCTCCCGCGCAGGACCTTCGTCGCCAGCAGGGGCTCGCACACATTGAGCAGGCCGCCGGAGATGAACTGGGCCGCGGCGCAGCCGATGACCGCGGCGATCCCGGGCGCGGAGAAGGCCACCGCCAAGCCCGCCCGCAGCCCCGAGCCGATGTGCCCGTGCTCCTCAGCGTGGGGCGGCGAATCGACCCTGACACCCGCCATCACGACGGCCGCAACGAGGAAGCTCAACCCGTTCAGCGCGAGCGGCACGCCCACGCCGGACACCGCGAACAGCACCGCAGCCGCGAGTGGGCCGGCGGTCAGCCCGACCCACCGGCACGTGTCGTACCAGGCGACGGCGGTCTGAGTCGCTTCGCCGGCGATGATCGGCAGCGCTGATCGCAGCGCCGGGCGCAGCATCGCATTCCCGACACCCGCCAGAAGCGCCAGTCCGAGGATCGGCACGAGCGTGTGGGCGACCGTCAATCCGCCCCAGGCGCCTGCCTGCAGCACGTTCGACACGACGATCAGGGTCCGCTTGGAGTAGCGGTCGGCGCACACGCCAAACCAGGCTCCGAGCGCGATCCACGGAACGAAGTCGGCGAGCAGCACCGCCGAGATCGCCCACGACGTGTGCAGGTAGCGGATCGTCAGCACCAGCAGCGCGACATATCCGACGCCGGTGCCCACGCACGACTGGGCCCAGGATCCGAGGAGCCGGCGGAGCGAGCGGTTGGATCTCAGCATGGCCCACACGACTAGCTGGCGAGCCTAGCGGGCGCGGCGCGGGGGCGCCAGCGCTGCAAAGCGTTGCGCAGCTATGAACGGGATCTTGCAGCGAAAAGCAGGATTTCGCAGCTATGCGTAGGTTTTGCCATACTGTGTTCGGCCGTACACCTCCCATAGATTGCGAGGACAGTGAAATGTCAAGCCCGTCCAACGCTTAAGGGTCGTACGCCGTTGATGGTCGTACCCATCGGCGGCATGATTTCTTACTTCTGTCGCCCGGGATGCCAGGCACGCTGAGCGTGCCACGCGTCTCGGGCGACGGTCGTTAATTCGCGCTGGGAACGTCGTCGGTGCGGCTCAACGACTTGAGGAAGGCGTCGAGCTGGTCGCGCGAGAAGCGTCGTTGCCCGCCCGGCGTGCGGTATCCGCGCAGATACCCGTCGTTGCTCCAGCGGCGAACCGTCGCCAGGGAGACACCCAGGTAGACGGCCGCCTGCGTGCTGGTGAAGGCCAGCTCCGTGGGGCGGCGCGCTGCGGTTGTCGTGGGGGTCATCCGGCGATCCTCCAGATTTGGGAGTTGCTGCAGGACAACCATCGGCAGCGCCCGCGAAAAAGTGAGCTTTGCGAAGCTTCACGGACGTTTGGTCGATGTCGCGGGCTCATGCGCAGTTGCGTTGCGGCGTGGCGGCTGACACCGCGAGTGCGGCCTCTTCCGGTGCGTCGATCCAGCGGCGCAGCACGTCGTTGAGGGTCTGCGCGCGCACCGGCTTCGCGACGTAGTCATCCATGCCGGCCTCCAGGCAACGCTCGCGGTCGCCGGTCATGGCGTGTGCGGTCATCGCGATCACGGGCGTGTGCCGGCCACCGTTCTCGCGCCGGCGCAGCTCCCGCGTCGCCTCGTACCCGTCGATGTCGGGCATCTGGCAGTCCATCAGAACCGCGTCGTAGCGCTGACTCGAGAGCGCCTGCAAAGCCTCGCGCCCATCGTTGACCACGTGCGCGCGGAATCCGCAGCGCTCCAGCACGCGCACGGCGACCAGGCGGTTTACCGGGCTGTCCTCCACGACGAGCACGAGCGCCGCATCGGGGGCGCTGCGACGCTCGCTCAGCGAGACGACGCGCTCGCTTCCGCGCGCGACCGGGGCCGGGAGCGGCGCGGCCTCGGGGAGCGAGAGCTCCACCCAGAACGTGCTGCCACGGCCCGGCACGCTGATCGCGCCGATCGTTCCGCCCATCAACTCGACCAGCTCCTTCGCGATCGCGAGGCCGAGGCCGTTGCCACCGTATTCGCGCGTCGTGGTGACGTCGGCCTGCACGAACGGCTGGAACATCTGCTCCAGGCGCCCCGGGTCGACGCCGATCCCACTGTCGATCACCTCCAGCAGAACGTCGTCGGCGCCGGAACTGCCTCGGCGACCGACGCGGACGGTGACCGAGCCCTCGGCCGTGAACTTGACGGCGTTGCCGACCAGGTTCAAGAGGACCTGGCGCACCCGCGCTCCGTCGCCACGGACTCGGCGGGGCGCGAGCGGATCGATCCGAACTTCGAGCTGAACGCCCTTCGCCTGCGCCTCGAGGCCGGCGGGCACGCAGGCGCGCTCGATCAGCTCGTGCAGATCGAAGTCGGCAAGCTCGAGCTCCAGATGGCCGGTCTCGATCTTGGAGATGTCGAGGATGTCGTTGATGATCGTGAGCATGTGCTCGCCGGACTGCTCTACCTGCTGGGCGTAGCCCCGCTGCTCGTCCGTCAGGTCCGTCTGCAGCAACAGCTCGTTCATGCCGATCACGCCGTTCATCGGCGTGCGAATCTCGTGGCTGACGTTACGCAGGAACGCCGACTTCATGTTCGAGGCCTCGACCGCCTCGTCGCGCGCCTCACGGTACGCGGTGTTCAGCTCGATCAGGCTCTCGAGACGCTGGCGTCGCTCCCGCGCGAACATCGCAACCAAGCCGAGCAACGGCAGAGGCGCCAGCGCCGCGATCGGATGCGCATGGATCTGCTCGGCCACGAGCAGCGCGACGCCTGAAAGCGCCCCGTCGACGACGTAGATCCAGCGCTGGCTGAGCACGTCGGCCAGCGTCGCGCCCCTGCCGATCGCAAAGCGCGCAACCGAGACCAGGAAATCGACGAGGAACTCGGCGGCGAGCGCCGCGACCAGGAGCAGGGGCGTCGCCTTGTCGGCGCTGACGCTCGCGATCGCGAAGACCGCGACCGGGCCCATCGAAAACCAGGAGTTCGGCATCGCCTGCACGATGCGGCCGGCGCGCATCTTGCCGGTGAGGATGTCCGGGAGCCGCACGATCGCCATCGCGAGCAGCACCGCGACCGGAACGACCGCCAGGGGCACCGCGAACAGCAGCGGCACGAATGCCAGCTGGGTCGGAGGCGTCCATCCAAATGGCGTGTCGATGCGAATCCGCGCCGCGAGCACCAGCACCGCCAGACACACGACCGCCGGGGCGATGGCGAAGCCGCCAGGAGGCGAGAGCGCCCACAGCAGCGCCACGGCGCCGAGGAATCCGGCGCTGAGGAGCCCCTCGGCCAGCCGCTCGCGAGCCGCCATCGTGACGCGCAGCCGCTGCAGCGTGTCGGCGATGACAGCCTGCTGCTCGTCGGTCGGGTTCGGCAGCATACCGTGTGAATATCGGCGGTTTTGCAGGCAACCTTTATGCGAAAACGGCCGCAGGGAGGGCTCCGTAACCGTCCTGCGCTCCGCCGGCGACCGCGACCTGATGCGAACGTGATGCGATGCTCGCGCTCGCCGCCGGCGCCGGGAGCAGCGCGAACAGCCGCCTTCACGCCGATCTCGCGGCGCGCGCCGGCCTGCCCACCAACGCGAGCGGAGGGGGAGAGATTCGAACTCTCGGTACGCCAATAAGACGTACAACGGTTTTCGAGACCGCCGCATTCAACCGCTCTGCCACCCCTCCGGATGACGGCTGCAGGCTAGAGGATTGCACCCTCGAAGCGGCGACCCAGCCGCGGACGCCCGCTCGCCGGCCTGTCCTCGGACGCCGGAGCAGCCACAATCACCGCCGCGTCGCGAGCCGCGCCCGGCCGCCCGGATGCGCCCAGCGTCTCCGGTTCGCGGCCGCTCAGCGCCGCTCGCCGAAGAAGTCCCGCAGCAGCGCCGCGCACTCCTCCGCCAGGAGCCCCGGCTCCACCTGCGGCCGATGGTTGAGGCTCGGCTCGTCGAGTACGTCGAGCACGCTGCCGGCGGCGCCGGCCTTCGGATCGCTCGCGCCATAGACGACGCGGGGAACACGCGCGAGCACGATCGCGCCGGCGCACATCGCGCACGGCTCGAGCGTGACGTAGAGCACGCAGTCGAGCAACCGCCAGCGACCCAGGGCGCGCGAGGCCTCGCGGATCGCCAGCAGCTCGGCGTGGGCGGTCGGATCCTGGCGCAGCTCGCGTTCGTTGTGCGCCGCGCCGGCGACCTCGCCGTCGTGAACGACCACAGCACCGACCGGAACGTCATCGTGCTCGAGCGCGCGCTCGGCCTCGCGGAGGGCGAGCCGCATGAAGCGCTCATCCAGGACCATCCCGGCCGTTGACACCCAAGCAGCTAAGCAGGCCCGGGGCCTGCGCGGGTGTCCGGGGGACACCGTTACGCTTAGCGGACCCGCGGCAGGCTGTGCGCGCCGCGGAGCGCAAGAAATGTCATCTCGCCCTGCTCTTCTCAGCTGGTCCGCCAGAGCGCTCGTCGGGGCGGTCGCACTTGGCATGATCGCGCTCGGCAGCGCGACGCGGCCGGCACGCTCGCTGGCGGTCGTGCAGCGACAGGCCGCAGCTCCCTACGTCCAGGGCGAGGTCGTGGTCGGCTTCCGGCCCGGCACGTCGAGCGCAGCCACGCGCGCCGCGCTGGATCGTACCGGCGTCGAGCGCCTCAGCACGCCGCTCGCCCCGTTCTCGACAGTGTCGCTGCGCCACGGCATCAGCGTCCCCGACGCGATCGCGCAGCTGCGCAAGCGCAGAGCGGTCGCATGGGCGGTGCCCGACTACATCGCCCACATGGCGGAGGCGCCGAAGCCGTTCATCCCCAACGACCCCGGCACCTCCGGCAAGCCCGGCGGCTGGCAGCAGCTCCAGTGGAACTTCGACGGACCGTTCGGCGTCAACGCCCCGCAGGCGTGGGCGAACGTCGCCGCCGCCGGCCATCCTGGCGGCGCCGGCGTGATCGTCGCCGTGCTCGACACCGGTGTGGCCTACGCCGACCATGGACGCTACGTCCGCTCGCCGGACTTCCGCGCCGGCGAGTTCGTCCAGGGTTACGACTTCGTCGCGCACTCGCCCTATCCGGAGGATCGCAACGGTCACGGCACCCAGGTCGCCGGGACGATCGCCGAGGCGACCAACAACGGCATCGGCGTCACCGGGCTGGCCTATGGCGCGCGGCTGATGCCGGTGCGGGTGCTCGACTCGCAGGGCGACGGGGACGCTTCGGCGATCGCCAAGGGGGTCTACTACGCCGTCAATCACCACGCCCAGATCATCAATCTGAGCCTCGAGTTCACGGCCGGTACGGTGAAGGCGAGCTCGATCCCGGAGCTGATCGATGCGATCAACTACGCCCATCGCAAGAACGTCCTCATCGTCGCCGCCTCGGGTAACGAGCAGGACGATCAGCTGTCCTACCCCGCCAAGGCGAAGTGGGTGGTGTCGGTCGGCGCGACGACCGAGGACGGTTGCCTGGGCGACTATTCGAACTATGGAGCGGGCCTCACACTCGTCGCGCCCGGCGGAGGTCCCGACTCGTCGCTTCCGCACAACGACCCGGACTGCCACTCGAGTGGCGAGCAGGGCGGCGACATCTATCAGGAGACCTTCGCCGACGTGGAGTCGCCGAGCGTGCGGGTGTTCGGTTTGCCCGCCGGCTACTACGGGACCTCGATGGCGGCGCCACACGTCGCCGCGACGGCCGCGTTGATCATCGCCAGCGGCGTGATCGGGCGCCACCCCAGCGTGGCCGCGATCATCGCCCGGCTGCGAGACACGGCGACGCCGCTCGGGCCGGGTGCGAGCGATCGCCGCTACTTCGGCGCCGGCCTCGTCAACGCCGCGGCCGCAACCGGCTCGATGGGATCGACGGGGCCGACGGGCCCGACCGGCCAGACGGGACCGACCGGACCGACCGGCGCAACCGGCACGACGGGATCCGCCGGCACATCGGGGTAGCCCGGCGCGCGCGGCAAACGCGGCGCGCCACACGGCCTGCTACGGCGTACGGATGATCAGCACCGCGCACGGCGCGTGGTGCGAGATGCGGTTCGGCACCGACCCGAGCAGGAAGCGTTTCGCGCCGGCCCGCCCACGGTTACCGACGATGATCAGGTCGGCGCCGCGCTCCTCGGCGACGTCGAGGATCGCGTCCGCAGGGTCGCCGCGCTGGGCATACAGATCCACCTCGACGCCGGCGGCGGCAAACACCGCGGCGGCGGCCGCCAGCGTCGCGTCGACGGCCTCGCGCGGGCGCAGGACCCAGCCGGACTCCGACCGCGCGTCGAATCCGCCCTCCGCTTCCTGGGCGCTCGGCACCGGCTCGTAGACACAGACGAGGTGGACGCGGGCACCGAGGGTCGCAGCGAGCTGCGCAGCCTGGGCCACCGCCTCGTTGGCGGTCTCGGACCCGTCGGTGCCGACCACGATCGATTCGAACATCCGCCCGCGATGGTACTCAGGCGAGCTTGACGATCGCGATCACCATCCCGGCGATCACGAACACGACGATCGCACCCTGCAGCCACAGCCATGACGGCGACACGCCTCACACCCTAACGGCGGGCGCCGGCGGCGGGCCGCTCACGCCGGCGGCGCGTATCCCAGGTAGCGCGACGGTGCGATCAGCGTTCGGATCGCGGCGCTGGAGAGCGGGTCTTCGTTGAGGCGCAGCGGCCCGTTGGTGATGTAGCCCTGGTTGTAGAGCATCATCTGGACGCGCTTGTGGGCGTTGACCCAGGCGAAGAACTGGTCGACGAAGGCGGGATCGTCGCCGCCCCAGAGCGCCCATTCGCCGAACGCGAACGGCTTGTTCGGGAACTCCTTGTAGAAGGCGTCGAGCCCGGTGAAGTTGGGGAACTTGCTGTAGAAGTCGGTGCCGACCCAGTCGACGTAGGCGTTGCCCGGGTAGTAGGTGGCGGCGCTGTTGGACGGGATGTTCGGTGTGCCGGCGGTTTCCGGTGTCCAGACGAACGCGATCGGCGACTGCGCGACGGAGGCGCCTTCGGCGACGCCGTGCAGGGGCGGCTGGCCGAGCGCGGCGAGCTTGGTGTCGATCGTCGCGACCGGGCCACCGCGCAGCACCGTCACGACGCGCCGCCAGGCGGCGATGAACTCGGCTGGCGAATACGCGGGTCCGCGCGAGCTGCCGTCCATGTTGACCGCGCAGTAGGCGTTGTTGGCGTTGTTCATCTCCGGCAACAGACGGATGTAGACCGGCTTGCCACGGCTCGCGATCAGCTGGCTGAGCGTCAGCAGATAGTCGTCGCCGTTGCCCTGCGCGATCTGCTGCGGCGTGATCACGCCATGCCCGGCGGGCCCCGTGCCGATGTGCAGCATCAGCCGCGCATCCACAGCGGCCGCGGCGTTGAACGCGAAATGGATTGATTGACCCCAACCCACGAACTCGCCAAAGACCGCGGGATGCTTTCCCACCTCGCTCACGAACGGCCCCACCGGGGCGACCGAAAGACCCGTGTAAACCGAACCCGCAGGCGGCGCCAGCGCGCTCGACGGAACGGCGGCCGGCTTCGCCCTCGCAGCGCCGGCGACCGCGGTCAGACCGACGCCGCCGCTCACGACGGCGACGACGACGGCGAGCACGACTCTGAAGATCGGGCGCATACCCCTCCATCGGCTGGCACGCAGCGGCGCGCGCACGCCCTCGACGAACGGTCGATCACCACGCGCCCAGGGCGCACCGCAGGCGAACGCGCGACGGCGGCCGGGCCGCCTTCGCAACGCGCCGCGGGCGACGTCCCGCGCCGCGGTCTTCGTCGTCACGCGCACAACACGCGGCTGACGGTCGGGCGAGCCGGCCGCCCCGGCCGTTCGCCGCAGCGCGCACGCCGCTCAACCGACTAGCATCCGCGCGTCCGCTGAGCCCGGCGGTGCCTGCGCGCCGCGACGCCGTTTCGACCCTGGGCCACGCTCCGTGAAACCACCGCTCGGACAACGACTGCGCACGCTGGGAGGTCGCGAACACCGCGCGGCGCTGCTGGCGCGCGCGTTTCCCCGCCGGATCGACCGGATCCTGCTCGCGCTGATCGCGGTCGCGATCATCGCCGGCACGGTGCTGCGGGTGGATGCGATCGGCGGCAACGACCGCATCTCCACGGATGAGCAGGCCTACGTGTACAACGCCGACGCGATCCTTGCGGACAAGCGGTTCGTGACCTTCAAGTGGGCGCCGGGAACCTCGCTGATGTTCGCCGCAGCCGCCATCCTGCGCGGCTACTCGTCGGTCTCGGCGACGACGCACGCGCACGGCGTGGCGCAGTACTCCCAGCTGCTGGTCGAGATCGCGACACTCGCACTCATCGCGCTGATCGCGTGGATCCTCGCCGGCCCCTGGGCGGCGCTGCTGGCGGTCGCGCTGATGGCGACCTATGAGCCGCTGATTGACGTCACGCGCACCTATCTCAGCGAGCCGCTGGGCGCCCTGGCGCTGATCCTCATGGTCGCCGCGATCTGCTGGGCCCGCAGGCGCGACGTGCATGCGCTGATCCTCGCCGGGATCATCGCGGGCTGCGCCGGGCTCGTGCGTGAGGACTTCGCGGTGGTCGTGGCGGTGTTCATGGTCGCCCTGGCGCTCGCCGGCTACCCCAGCCGGCGCGCGGCGCTCGGACGCGCGCTCGTCTACGGCGTCGCGGCATTGGCGACGGTGACGCCGTTCGTCATCTACGCCTCGCTCGAGGAGCACTTCTTCACGCCGATCGTGGACGCCGGGCCGCACGCGCTCTACCTCGGCACCTACCTGCCCGGCGGCGGCAACCAGTTCTTCGACGTCGCCGCGGAATCCAAGGCGGTCTGCGCGTACTTCAACAAGCGGCACCTGACGGCGGCGCAGGCGGCTGCGATTTCCCTCCCAGCCCACTACTGCAACCTCCCTGCCGGCGACGCGCAGGGCCTCTTCGCGATGATCCAGGCGCAGCACCCCGGCGAATCGAACAACGCCGCGGCGCAGACCGCTGCACTCCACAACCTCGACGTGTACATGCTCGGCGAGCCGCTGAAGTTCGCGCACATGCTGTGGAACAAGGCATGGAATATGTGGTCGAACCCCTGGAGCGGCGGCAACTCGACCGGCGGCGGCGGCCTGTCCCGCACGACGAGCCTGTTCCAGCACCGGCTCTACTCGGCGATTGCCTGGCTCGGCATGCTGCTGGGGCTCGTGCTGCTGAGACGCCGCTGGGCGTATGTGGTGCCGGTGCTCGGGCTGCTCGCAGCCGCGCTGTTGAACACCTTCTTCGCGATCACGCCACGCGACAACGTGCGCTTCATGCCGTTCGTCTTCCTCTTCGGCGCGGTCGGACTGATCACGGCGCTCCGCTGGCTGCTCGAGCGCGGCCGTGAGCTGCGTGCGAGGCCGGCCATCACCTGATCCCGAGCGGCGCTAGTCTGGGTGCTCCCCCAACGAAGGAGCGCGAGGATGACCACCGGCACCCAACTCGTACGCCGCGTTGACTTCGTGTCGCTCCCGACACGTGACCTCGAGGCGGCGGTCGAGTTCTACGGCACGACCCTCGGCTTGCCGTGCTCCGTGCACCGTCCTGACCGCAACTTCGCCGAATTCGAGACCGGCAACCTCACGCTGGGCGTGATGAACGCGGAGGCGATGGGCCTACCGCACAACGTCAGCCACGCCGTGATCGCTCTGCACGTCGACGACGTCGCCACGGCCCGCGCGACGCTCGAGGAGCGTGGCGTGGCCTTCCACGGCGAGGTCTTCGACACCGGCGTCTGCCACATGGCGTTCTTCGCCGACCCGGATGACAACGCGCTGATGCTCCACCATCGCTACATGCCGAGGACCCCCGAGCCGGACGGCCACGCCCCTTCCGCAAACTAGTTATTCGGCCGCGACGGCACGGTGGCCGAGCGGGAGCCCGACGTAGTTCTCGGCCAGCGTTCGCGCCGCGGCCTCGGAGGAGACGATGTAGCGCAGCTGTGAGAGCTGCAGCTGATTGTCGAAGGGGTCGTCGCCGAGCTGGTGGAGCATCGTGGTCATCCAGTAGGAGAAGTGCTCGGCACGCCACACGCGACGCAGGCAGGTGCTGGAGTACTCGGCGAGGCCGGAGCGCTTGCCGCTGCAGAAGAAGTCGATCAGCGCCTCGGCGAGCACCATCACATCCGAGACCGCCAGGTTGAGGCCCTTGGCGCCGGTCGGCGGCACGATGTGCGCCGAATCACCGGCCAGGAACAGGCGGCCGTGCTGCATCGGCTCGGTGACGAAGCTCCGCATCGGCGTGATCCCCTTCTCGAGCACCTCGCCCTCGACCAGCGTCCAGCCGTCGAGCGAGACCCTGCGATGCAGCTCGTCCCAGATCCGCGTGTCCGGCCACTCGTCGAGGTGCTCGTCGGCGGCGCACTGCAGATACAGGCGGCTGCGCTCGGGCGAGCGCAGGCTGAGCAGCGCGAATCCCCGCTCGTGGTGGGCGTAGACGAGCTCGTCGCTCGACGGCGGCGCCGCGGCGAGGATCCCCAGCCAGGCAAAGGGGTACTCGCGCGAGAAGACGCGCAGGTGGTGCTCGATCGCGGGGCGGCAGACCCCGTGGAAGCCGTCGGCGCCGACGATCGCGTCGCACTGGACCTCGATCTGCTCTTGCTCATGAGTGAAGCGGACGCTCGGCAGGTCGCTCTCGAGCTCGTGCACGCTGACGTCCTGCACGCCGAAGCGGAGGTCCAGCCCGGCATCGATGCGCGCCTCGATCAGATCCTTGACCACCTCGGTCTGGCCGTAGATCACGATGCTACGGCCGTCCGCCAGATCACTGAGCGGGATGCGGTGGCGCTCACCGGCGAACTGCAGGTAGATGCCGTGGTGAACGATCCCCTCGCGGTGCATCCGCTCCCCGACCCCGGCGGCATCCAGCACCTCGGCCGTGCCCTGCTCGAGCACGCCGGCGCGGATTCGCTCCTCGACGTAGTGGCGGCTTCTGTTCTCGAGCACCACCGACTCGATCCCCGCCGCGTGCAGCAGGCACGACAGCGTGAGCCCCGCCGGCCCGGCGCCGACGATCGCGACCTGCGTGCGGATGCTGGTGGCGGTCATCTCGAGCCTTCACGCCCGACCGACCTCTCACGCCCGCATCCGCACGATGGGTCGATCGTGGTCGGGAACCGCGCGGGGGCGCTGATCCGCATCACGGCTCCTCGGGCGCCGCCGCGCTCTTGGCGCGGCCCACGCGGTAGCCGAGCGGCATGAAGCGCAGGCCGGTGCGCTCCTCCAGCGTGCCCCAGATCCCGCGCGGCAAGAACAGCGCGAAGGCCATCGCCGCGCCGCCCAGCGCGACCAGGTACCAGACGCCGTCGTTGCCGAGCAGGTTCTGCATCTCGTAGAGCACGATCGCGCCGATGATCGGGCCCTCGAAGGTGCCGAGCCCGCCGACCAGGACGATGAAGATCATGAACGCGGTGTAGTTGACGCTGAAGACCGAGGTCGGCTCGATGAAGAGGGTGTTGGCGAGCGTCATCGCCCCGGCCGCACCGGCGCCCGCGGCGGCCAGCAGGAACAGGATGCGCTTGCCGGCGACCACGCGCACCCCCACGGACGCGGCCGCGTCCTCGTCGTCGCGGATCGCCTGCAGCGACGAGCCGAGCCGGCTGCGCAGCAGCACGAACAACGCGCCGGTGAAGAACGCCGTGAAGCCGAGCGTGAGCCAGAAGGTGTAGTGCTCGCGCGAGGTTGGAGCGTAGGAGTCGAGCTGCGACAGGGATGTGCCGGTGCCGGCCCCGAGCGCGTTGTCGAGCGAGACCCAGATCGCCAGCGCCTCGGCTACGACCCAGGTTCCGATCGCGAACTGCGCGCCGCGGAAGCGCAGCATCACGAACGAGAGCGGGACCGCGACAGCGCCGCAGAACAGCGTCGCGAGCAGCATGCCCAGGTAGGGGTTGACGCTGTGATCGGCGAGCCAGACGGTCGCGTATGCGCCGAGGCCGATGTAGGCCTGCTGGCCGACCGAGACGAGCCCGCCGTAGCCCGCGAGCGCGTTCCACATCACGCCCATCAGCACGTAGGTCAGCAGCGTCGTCAGGTCCTGAACGGTGTTCGCCCCGAGCACGACGGGCACGAAGATCAGCGCCACGATCAGCAGGCCGAAGCCGCTCGTGAAGCCGCTGGACAGCCGCGTCCAGCGCCTGATCGTGCTCCGCCCGGGGGCGGCCGGGAGCGGCTGCGCGCTCATGCCGTCACCCGGCGCAGGTTGACCAGGCCGCCACGCGGTGAGAGCAGCACGAGCAGGAAGACGATGTGACCGGCGAGCACCGGGTACTCGGGATTGATCTGACCGCCGATCGTCTGGGCGACGCCGAGCACGATCCCGCCGAGCAGCGTGGCCCAAAGCGAGCCGCCGAGGCCGCCGATCACGACGGCTTCGAACGCGAAGATCAGGTACGTGGGTCCGGAGTAGGGATAGAAGTCCGAGCGGATCGCCAGGAACATGCCGCCGATCGCGGCGATCGCGACGGCGATCGCGGTGGCCCGCGCGTAGACGGCGCGCGAGTTGATTCCGACCAGCTCGGCGGTGTCGGGATCCTGCGCCGTGGCCCGCATCTGGCGCCCCGACTGAGTCCTCGACAAGAACAGCTGCAGGCCGCCGAAGATCACGATCGCGACGCCGAGCGTGAGCGCGCCGATCGCCGGGATCGACAGCTGGCTGGTGATCTGCCAGCTCGCCGTCGCGACCGATCCGGCCTGGGCGCCGAGCGAGCGGACATCGGGCGAGAAGCCCTGCTCGAGCAGGTTCTGGATCACGATCGACAGCCCGAAGGTGGTGAGCAGCGGCACCAGCAGACCCGATCGCAGGCTGCGCTCGAGCAGCAGCCGCTGGAGAAAGTAGCCGAGCAGCAGCATCACCGGCAGGACCGGCAGGATCGCCAGGAACGGCGATGTGTTCCAGTGCTCCAGGACGACATAGATCAGGTACGCGCCGAGCACCGCGATGTCGCCGTGGGCGAGGTTGATGATCCGCATCAGGCCGAACATCAATGCGAGCCCGCAGGCGAGCATCCCGTAGAAGCCGCCCAGCATGATCCCCTGGATCACGTCGTTGACCCAGGTCATGCGTCGACCGCCTGGTTGCGTCGCAGGCCGAAATAGGCCTCCGTGATCCGCTCGCGCGTGAGCTCGCCGGCGGGGCCCTCGAGCACGATCCGTCCCTCGAGCATGCAGACCACGCGGTCGGCGACGGCGGCGGCGCGTGTGAGGTCCTGCTCGACGAGCAGAACCGTGGCGCCCTCGGCGATCACGGTGGCGAGCGAGCGGTAGACGTCCTCCACGGCCAGCGGCGCGAGCCCGAGCGAGACCTCGTCGAGCAGCAGCAGGCGCGGATTGGTGATCAGCGCCCGGCCGATCGCGGCGGCCTGCTGCTCGCCGCCCGACAGCGTCGCGGCCCGCCGCCCGCGCAGCCGAGCGAGCATCGGGAAGGCCTCGATCACCGTATCGACGTTCCAGCGTCCGGGTCGCCGGCGCTGCGCTGCGACGAGCAGGTTCTCCTCCACCGTCAGGGCGGGAAACAGGCGCCGCCCCTCCGGCACGAGCGCGATCCCCAGCTGCACCCGCCGGTAGGCGGGCATTCGCGTCACGTCGGCGCCGTCGAAGCCGATCGTGCCCGCGCTCGGCCGGTGGGCGCCCGCGATCGCCCGCAGCAGGGTCGTCTTGCCGGCGCCGTTGGCGCCGACCAGCGCGACCGTTTCGCCCTCGTCGACCGAGAGCGTGAAGTCGCGTACCGCCTCGAGCAGGCCGTGGCGCAGGTTGAGCCCCTCGATCTCCAGCAGGCTCATGCCGCGCCGCCTCCCAGGTAGGCGTCGACGACGCGCGCGTCGCGCATCACGGCGGCCGGCTCGCCGTCGGCGATCACGCGGCCGGTATCCATGCAGACCAGGCGCTCGATCACCTGGACGAGCACGTGAACGATGTGCTCGATCCAGACGATCGCGATGCCCGACGCGTGCAGCGCCGTGATCATCGCGACCAGCTCGTCCGCCTCGGCGTCGGTCAGGCCGGCGCCGATCTCGTCAAGCAGCAGCAGGACAGGGTTCGTCGCCAGCGCCCGCGCCAGCTCGAGACGCTTGCGCCCGAGCAGGCCGAGCGTCTCCGCGCGGCGGTTGCCGAGCTCCGTCAGGCCGCACAGATCGAGGACCTCGAGGCAGCGCTCGTAGGCGGCTCGGCGCCGTAGGCCGCCACCGGTGGTCGCGCCGACGAAGCAGTTCTCGAACACCGTCATGCCGCCGAACGGACGCGGCACCTGATGCGCGCGACCGATCCCCAGGCGCGAGCGCCTGCTCGCCCCGGAAGCGGTCACCACGGCGCCCTGGAAGGTGACCGAGCCGCTCGTCGGCGCGACCGTGCCGGCGAGGACGTTGAGCAGCGTCGTCTTGCCGGCCCCGTTGGGCCCGACGATGCCGACGGCCTCGCCGGCCGCCACCGTGAAGTCCACGCCGTCGAGCGCCGCAAGCGCACCGAACTGCTTGCGGAGCTCGACGGCAGCGAGCATCGGCTGCGGTCCCATGCTCGACTATTCTGCCCGGCGCTCTAGCTGTAGGCGATCAGCTTGCTGGCGACCGGCACGGCCGGGTCGTCGGCATGATCCGTCACGACCAGCTCGAGGTTGAACCGGCTGCCCTTCGGGGCCTTGCGCCACTGATTGCCGATGATCGGAGTCGCGACGATGTTCGGGCACGGGTTCTGCGCGCCGCTGGCGCCCCAGTGAACGGTCCCGACCGGCGTCTGCACCTTCAGCTTCGACAGCGCGCTGGCAACCGCGGCCTTGTCCTTCGGGTTGCCGCTCGCCTTCAGCGCGGCCGCGGCGACGTCCCACAGGGCGAGGCTCGCGCCGAGCTGCTGGTTGACGTAGCGGCCCTTTGCCTTGGTGTAGCCGGCACCGAGCGCCGCGCTGCTGATCCCGGTCAGCGACGACTTGTACGGCCACGTCGGTCCCCAGTACTCGCCGCTGGCGAGGTTGTAGCCGAGCGAGCCGACCGCCTGGACCTGCGACGCGAACAGACCGGTCTTGGCGATCTGGGCGATCTTGATCTGCTTGGTCAGACCCTGCTGGGCCGCCTGACGCCAGAACACGGTGAAGTCCGACGGGATCGGGAACGTGTTGAAGATCTCGCACCCCTCCGACTTGAACTGCGTGATCTGCGGCGTGTAGTCGAGCGTGCCGTCCTGGTAGGCGCCCGGATCGACGATCGTGTAGCCCTTGCTCGCCAGGACCGGGCCGAGCGCGCCGCGGATCGCGTTGCCGTCCGCGTCGTTCGGCCACATCACCGCGACCTTCTTGTTGGTGGAGATCTGCGTCCACTGGTCCAGGTAGCAGGCGGCGAAGTCCGGCACGCCGAAGCTGAAGTGGTACACCCACTTGAGCGCGGGCGAGTTCGGCACTCCCATCGCCGTCAGCGAGCCGCCGAGCGAAAGCCACCATGCCTCCCACGGGACCACCGTCGAGACGCACGGCACGCCGGCCGCCTCGGCGGCGCTGGAGACGGGGACGACGACCTCGGGCGTCGAGGTCGCGAGCAGCAGGTCGACATTCGAGCTGCTGATCAGCTCCTGCGTGACCATCGCGGAGGTCGCGGGAACCGACTGCGCATCCTTCGCGATGATGTTGACGCTGTAGGTCTTGCCGCCAATCTTCAGGCCCTTGGCGAACGCCGCCTTCGCCAGGCTGATCACGTACGGATCGGGCTCGCCGAAGCCGGCGTCGGGACCCGTCAGCGGGCTGACGTAGCCGATCGTGATCGTGGAAGCCGCCTCGTGCGCGCCGGCGACCCGGCCGCGCGACGACCCCCAGGCAGGCTGCGCCGCGGCGCCGCCGAGAACCACGCCGCCGACAGCCGCACCACCACGCTTGAGGAAGTCTGCGCGGTTCAGGCCGCCCGAATCTTTCGTCTTCTGCTCAGACATCAGGTCTCCTCCGCCTCTTGTTCATGCGCCCCCTCAGGCGCCCGGATGCGGATGCTAGACCGCCTCTCAGAGCAAGTCAAGACATAACCGAAAGCGCGATCTTTTGCTCCCCGAGCCCGTCAATTACCCTGCATTTGGTCATGAATACTGATAACTGGCACACCTGCCGGGCTTCGCGCTAGGATAGCCCGATTCAAACCCAGAAGATCGATCTTTCCCGAGCCGCCTTGACCGTCGCCCCGTCGAGTGACCGCGTGTCGCAGCTGCTGCAGCAGGCGATCGCCGCCCGTGGGCTGGTCCCGGGCGACCGCGTGGGCACGGAAGCCGAGCTGGCGCGCGAGCTGAACGTGAGCCGCCCAGCGGTCCGTGAGGCCGTGCGGCTGCTCGTGCGGGCGAACCTGCTGCGCGCCGCGCGCGGGCCCGGCGGCGGCGTGTTCGTCGCCCGCAGCCCCGATCGCGGCCTGGCGCGGACGGTCAGCGATGCGATCGCCGGGATGCTCGCCAACACCACCACGTCGCTGTCGGAGCTGACCGAGGTGCGCATGCTGCTCGAGGTGCCGCTGGCCGGGTTGGCGGCGGAGCACGCGACGGCCGAGACGATCGCCGAGCTGTGGCGCGCGGTCGAGGACGCCACCGCGCGGCCCGATGACGACCTCGTGCAGCGCGAGACCGACATCCGCTTTCACCAGGCGATCGCCGAGGCCGCCGGCAACCGGGTCGCCTCGGCGTTGAGCGCATGGTGCTCGGAGGTGCTCCAGCCGCGGCTGAAGGACCTGATCGCGCCCGCGATCGTCGAGGCGGTCGCACGCGACCAGCACCGGGAGATCATCGCCGCGATCGAGCAGCGCAAGCCGGTCCTCGCCGAGCGGGCGATGCGCGTGCACCTGCGTTACCTCGGCGACCTGCTGGAGACGGTTGGACCGCCGGCCCACCGGGCGCCACAGTCGGAGCCAGTCGCCAACTACGTCTGAACTCAACGAGGAGAGAGTCGTGAGCACCACGTCGACGTCCGCCTTCCCCAATCCGCTTTCGATCGCCACGCCCGAGGGCTGCGAGGGCTGGGAGGAGATGTACCCGTACTACACCCTGCTCGGGGAGGACCGCCGCGAGGCCGACGAGCAGCGCCTGTGGTTCTGGAACTCGATGCACTTCCCGGAGCCGATGTCCGCGTTCGACGTCGTCGCGATCGACGGCCCCTACTACGCGCTTGCCAACTGGCAGAACCGGGTCTTCGCGATCCCGCCGGCGATGGGGATCGACTACCGGATCGTCAACGGTTACGTCTTCATCACCCCCAACGCGGTGACCGACCCCGAGCTGATCGCCGAGCGCGCGGCGTTCTTCGGCGCGCGCGCCGGCCACTACTTCGCCAACTGGGACGAGCTCTACGGCCGCTGGCGCGAGAAGATGGGGAAGCTGATCGCCGAGATCACGGAGCTCGAGGTGCCGGAGCTGCGCACCTACGAGGAGGACTCGGTGGCGTTCGAGGACCGCGACACGAGCTTCGTCCGCGTGCTCGACGCCTACAACCGTGCGCTGCGCATGCACGAGCAGATGTGGCAGCACCACTTCGAGTTCCTGCTGCTCGGCTACGGCGCCTACCTGACCTTCTCGGACTTCTGCAAGAGCGCCCTGCCCGAGATCCCCGACCAGCACATCGCGCAGATGGTCTCGGGCATCGACGTGCTGCTGTTTCGCCCGGACACCGAGCTGCGACACCTGGCGCGCCTGGCGCGCGACGCGGGCGTCGACGCCAGCTTCTCCAACGGGCGCGCGCCCGAGGAGATCGTCGCCGAGCTGGGCCGCAGCGAGGCCGGCCGCGGCTGGCTCGAGGCGCTAGAGGCCGTCAAGGACCCCTGGTTCAACATGGGCTCCGGCGACGGCTTCTACCACCACCACCGCTCCTGGCTCGACGACCCCTCGATTCCGTTCTCGGCGATCCGCGGGCACATCGACGCGCTCGCCGAGGGCCGCGACACCGAGCGGCCGACCGAGCATCTGGCTGCGGAGCGCAACCGCCTCGCGGCGGAGTACGGAGCGCTGCTCGACGAGCAGGCGCGTGGAACCTTCAACGAGCTGCTCGGGCTCTCACGGACCGTCTTCCCCTACGTCGAGGAGCACAAGTTCTTCTGCGAGTACTGGTTCCAGTCGCGATTCTTCAACAAGATCCGCGAGTTCGGCGGACTGCTGGCGAAGCACGGCTTCCTGCACGACGGCGAGGACGTCTTCCAGCTCTCGCGCCACGAGGTCGGCGAGGCGCTCGAGGAGCTCGTCCTGACCTGGGCGCACGGCGGCCCGCCGCGCGGCCCGCACCACTGGCCGCCGATCGTCGAGCGCCGCCGCGCGCTGCTCGAACGGCTGAAGCAGTGGTCGCCGCCGCCGGCGATGGGAACGATGCCGACGGAGGCGATCAACGATCCGATCTCCGTGATGCTGTGGGGCATCACGCCCGAGCGGCTGCGCAGCTGGGCGAGCGCGATGGGCGGCGACTCGCTGACGCTCAGCGGCGCCGCCGCCTCGCCCGGCGTGGCGGAGGGCCTCGCGCGGGTTGTGCGCGACGTGCACGAGATCACCGACGTGCAGCCCGGCGAGATCCTCGTCTCGACCGTCACCTCGCCGGCGTGGGCGCCGATCTTCCCGAAGATCCGCGCCGCCGTCACCGACATCGGCGGGATCATGTCCCACGCCGCGATCGTCTGCCGCGAGTACGGGCTCCCGGCCGTAGTCGGAACCGGCCGGGCCACGGCGGAGATCCGCACCGGCCAGCGGCTGCGCGTGGACGGAACCACCGGCGTCGTCACGCTGCTCGAGGACGAGCCTGAATGATCGGGTGCGCGCGCACGTTGGCGCAGTTGCGAGCGCAGGACGAGGAGAGCTTCGGCGGCAAGAGCACGAGCCTCGGCGAGCTGATCGCCGCCGGCATCCCGGTGCCGCCCGGTTTCGCGATCTCGACCGCGGCCTTCGAGGCCTTCCTCGCCGCCGGCGGGCTGGGCGCTCGCGTGGAGGCCATCCTGGCGGACCTCGATCCGGACGACGTGGCCGCGGTCGCCGCCGCGGCCGCGGCGATCGCGCTCGAGATGCGCCGCACGCCGGTGCCCGACACCGTCGCCGCGGAGGTCGAGCGTCACTACGCGGAGCTCGCCGGGGTCTCGCAGAAGGGCCAGCCACCGGTCGCCGTGCGCTCCTCCGCGCGCGGCGAGGACTCCGCCGAGGCGACCTTCGCCGGACAGCAGGAGACCTACCTGTGGGTGCGGGGCGGCGAAGGGGTGTGCGAGGCGATCCGCGGCTGCTGGATCTCGCTCTACAGCCCGGAGGCGATCGCCTACCGCGCCCGGATGGCGGCCGCCGGCGCGGTGGCGGCGATGGGCGTCGCGGTGCAGCTGATGGTGGACGCCGAGGTGTCGGGCGTGATGTTCACCTGCAGCCCGCTGACCGGCGACCCGAGCGTCGTCGCGATCAACGCCAGCTGGGGTCTCGGCCTCGGCGTGGTCGGCGGCGAGGTGACGCCGGACGACTTCCTGATCTCGAAGGTCAGCCGCGAGGTGCTGCGCGCCACGATCGCGGACAAGCAGGTCGAGTACGTGCCCGACCCGGGCGGCCGCGGAACCCACCGCGTGGCGGTCGACGAGTCCAGGCGCACGGTCGCCTGCCTCGACGACGAGCGCCTGAGCGGCCTCGTCGAGACCGCGCGCGCGGTCGAACGCCACTTCGGCAGCCGCCAGGACGTCGAATGGGCGATCGCGCGCACCGGCAGCTTCCCCGAGAACCTGTTCGTCCTGCAGTCGCGGCCCGTCACCGCGACCGCGAAGGCCGGCTCCGAGGCCGTCGCCGACCGCAGCGGCCTCGACGCGATGTCGCTCGTGCTCGGCACCTTCGGCGTCAGGCCGCGGAAGGATTGAGCTTGGCCCTCAGCGAAGACGACGTCCGCGAGATCCTGCGGATCATCGACTCCTCGCAGCTCGATGAGCTGACGATCGAGACGCCCGCGTTCTCGCTGCACGTCAGCCGGGGCGCCACGGCGCCGGGCCCGGGCGGCGCGTCCCCCAACCCGCCCCCCGCGCCGGCGCCCACGACCGCGCCGGCGCCCACACCCGAGCCGGCGGCCGCGCCCACGCCGCCATCCACGCTCGCGGGCACCCGCGAGATCGTGGCGCCGATGCTCGGGACCTTCTACCGCACCGAGTCGCCGTCGCACCCGCCGTTCGTCGAGGTCGGTGACGGCGTCCGCGACGACACCGTCGTATGCCTGATCGAGGTGATGAAGCTGATGAACCACATCCAGGCGGGCGTGGCCGGCACGATCGTCGAGGTGCTGGCGCAGAGCGGCGAGCTGGTCGAGTTCGGCCAGCCACTGTTCCGCGTGGCGCCCGACGGCGCATGACGATCGCGCGGCTGTTCATCGCCAACCGCGGCGAGATCGCCGTGCGCATCGTGCGCACCTGCCGCGAGCTGGGGATCGAGAGCGTCGTCGGGGTCTCCGCCGTGGACCGCGACTCGCTCGCCGCGCAGCTGGCCGACCGCGCCGTCGTCCTGGGCCCGGCGCACGCTTCCGAGAGCTACCTGCGCGTGGACACGAACGTCGCGGCCGCGCTCGGCACGGGCTGCGACGCGATCCATCCCGGCTACGGCTTCCTGGCGGAGAGCCCGGCGCTGGCGAGCGCGGCGACCGCGGCGGGGCTGCGCTTCGTCGGCCCGCCGGCGGAGGTGATCGCCGCCGCCGGCGACAAGCTGCAGGCGCGCGCGCTCGCGCAGGGCGCCGGGCTGCCGGTCGTGCCCGGGCGCGAGATCGCCACGCTCGCGCAGGCCGAGGAGTTCGCGGGCGAGCACGGCTACCCCGTGCTGCTGAAGGCCGCTGCCGGCGGCGGCGGGCGGGGGATCAAGCTCGCCGGCGACCTCGAGCAGCTGCGGCTCGGTCACGCGCTCGCGCGCGCCGAGGCCGGCGCGGCGTTCGGCGACGAGCGGCTCTACATCGAGCGCCTGATCACCACGGCGCGCCACATCGAGGTCCAGATCGCGGCCGACGAGCATGGCGGCGTGATCCAGTTCGGCGAGCGCGACTGCTCGACGCAGCGCCGCTACCAGAAGCTGGTCGAGGAGGCGCCGGCACCGAGGCTCGCGCCGGAGCTGCGCGCAGCGCTGCTCGCGGCGGGCGTGACGTTTGCGCGCGCGATCGGCTACCGCAACCTCGGCACCGTGGAGTTCGTCGTGGACGTGGCGGCGGGCAGCTTCCACTTCCTCGAATGCAACTGCCGCATCCAGGTCGAGCATCCCGTCACCGAGGCGGTCTACGGCCTCGACCTCGTCGCGCTGCAGCTCGCGATCGCGGACGGGCAGCCGCTCGCCCTCGCCCAGGAGGAGCTTGCGCCGCACGGGCACGCGGTCGAATGCCGGCTCGTCGCCGAGGATCCGGCGCGCGACTTCGCGCCGAGCCCGGGACGCGTCACCCGCTTCGCCGCGCCCGAGCTGCCGGGGCTGCGAGTCGACACGCACTGCCGCGACGGCACGCTGATCCCGCCGTTCTACGACTCGCTGATGGCGAAGCTGATCGCGCACGCGCCCGACCGCGGCGGCGCGCTCGCGACGATGGGGCAGGCGCTCGCGCTGCTCGAGGTGGAGGGCGTGGCGACCAACCGCGAGCTGCTCGCGCGGATCGTCGGCGACCCGCGCTTCATCGCGGGCGACGTGAGCACCACCTGGCTGGCGGAGGCGCTCGCGTGAGCGCGACGACCGTCGAGCTGGTCGACACGACGGTGCGTGACGGCAACCAGAGCCTGTGGGGCGCGACCGGGCTGACGACCGCGGACATCCTCGAGATCGCGCCACAGATCGACCGCGTCGGATACCACGCGCTGGACTTCACCACGAGCACGCACCTGGCGGTGTCGGTGCGCTATCACCGCGAGGACCCCTGGCAGCGCCTGCGGCTCGCGGCGGCGGCGATGCCGCGGACGCCGCTGAGCTTCCTGACGACCGGCACCCGCTTCATCTCGTGGCGCCCGGCGGGCGACGACGTGCTCGAGCTGGCTTTCGCCGCGGTCGTGCGAAACGGGGTGCGCCGCTTCCAGATCATGCACCCCTCCAACGATGTGGCGACGCTGCACTCGCTGGCGCGGATGGCGCGGCGCGCCGGCGCGCAGGAGGTCGTGCTGGCGCTGACCTACTCGGTCAGCCCGGTCCACGACGACGCGTATTTCGCCGCGCGGATCGCGGCGCTGACCGCCACCGACACGGCCGAGCGCTTCTACCTGAAGGACCCAGGCGGCCTGCTCGTGCCCGAGCGCGCGCGGGCGGTGGTGGGGATGCTCACGGCCGCCGCCGGCGAGCGCCCGGTGGAGGTCCACTCGCACTGCACGACCGGCCTCGCCCCGCTCGTCTACCTCGAGGCGGCACGGGCCGGCGCGCGCACGCTGCACACGGCGGTGCGGCCGCTGGCCTGCGGGACCTCGCAGCCGTCGGCGGAGAACACGCTCCACAACCTCGTGCAGGAGGGCTTCGGCCACGCGATCGACGAGCAGGCGCTGGCCGCCACGTCGGCGTACTTCGCGGCGCTCGCGGAGCGCCGGGGGCTCCCGACCGCGGTGATGCCCGAATACGACGCCGCCTACCAGCGCCACCAGCTGCCTGGCGGGATGGCCTCCACGATGCGCCGCCAGCTGCAGGAGATGCGCCGCGGCGACCTCTTCGACGCCGCGCTGGAGGAGGTCGAGCGCGTCCGCGCCGAGCTGGGCTACCCGATCATGGTGACGCCGCTGTCGCAGTTCGTCGCCACGCAGGCGGTGATGAACCTCGTCGCCCCGGAGCGCTACGCGAACGTCCCCGACGAGGTCGTGCGGATGGTGCTCGGCCAGTTCGGCGAGGGCGCCGCGCCGCCCGACCCGGAGATCCTCGAGCGGATCCTCGCGCACCCGCGCGCGGCGGAGCTGCGCGACGTCGAGCCGCTCTCGCTGCAGGGCGCGCGCGAGCGCTTCGGCGCCGCGATCAGCGACGAGGAGCTGCTGCTGCGCCTGACGATGCCGGCCGAGCAGGTGGACGCGATGCTCGCCGCCGCCGGCGAGGACGGGCCGCCGGCGCCGGCGCCCGGTGCGCGAGCGGCGCGCTCGCCGATCGTGACGCTGCTGCGCGAGCTGGAACGCCGGCCGGAGGTGGCCGCGCTCGAGCTGCGCACATCCGAGGACCTCGTGCGGTGGCGTCGTGGCGCTCGCTGAGGCTGCCGGCTTCATGTTCGACCTCGACGGCACGCTGGTCGAGCGCTCGCCCGAGGGGGTCGTCGCGCTGCCGGGAGCCGCCGAGGTGCTCGCGGCGATCCGCGCCTCGGGACGCCCGCTGGTCGTCTTCACCAACGCCAGCCACGCCGACCCGGCGACGATCGCGGCCGGCGTGGGCGCGGGCGGCCTGGCGCTCGCCGACGAGGAGGTGCTGACCGCGGCGTGCTCCGCGCTCGCGCACGTGCGGCGCCGCCACGCGACAGCGCGCGTGCTGGTGCTGGGCACCGAGGCGGCGCGGCGGCGCTTTGACGCGGCCGGCGTGACCCTGGTCGAGGAGGCGCAGGCCGAGCACGCCGAGGTGGTGCTGACGCTGCACGTGGCGGACGTCAGCCTCGACACGCTCGAGGCGGCCGCCCGGGCGGTGCTGGCCGGCGCCCCGTTCCTGACCGCCAACTACGCGCGCGCCTACGCCGGCCTGCACGGCCCGATCCTCAGCCGCGGCGCGATGGCGGCGGCGGCGATCGCGAAGGCGGCGGGGCGGCGCCCGACGGTGGTCGGCAAGCCGTCGCGCGCGGCGGTGCTCGCGGTCGCCGAGCGGCTCGCGCTGGACCCTCGCCGGGTGGCGTTCGTCGGCGATGACGTCGGCATGGACATCGCGCTCGGGCGCCTGGCGGGAGGGCGGACGGTGCTGGTCCGCGGCGGCATGGGCGGGGACGCGAGCCGCGCGGATTACGTGGTGGACGGCGTCGGCGACCTGCTGACGCTGATCTAGCTCTGCTGTGCGGGTGGGTGCATGCACCCACCCGGCGGGCGGCGCATGCGCCGCCCGCGGGAGCGGCGCATGCGCCGCTCCCCAAAGACCTATCGGCGGCGCATGTCCTCCACGCGACGGGCCTTCAGGCGCTCCGCGGTCAGCACGCCCGGCATCACCGGGACGACGCGGACGCGCAGCGCGAGGCGGCCGAAGATGCGCTCCTCGATCGTGCGCACGAGCGCCGGGTCGGTTGCCTCGACGAGCACCCTGATCTCGTCGCGTTCGGTCGCCTCGGTGTAGAAGCGGATGCGGTACTCCCCCAGCAGGCCGGCTTCGCGCAGCGTCTGCTCGATCGCCGAGGGGAAGACGTTGCGGCCGCGGATCACCACCATGTCGTCGGTGCGCCCGACGATCCCGTTGGGCAGCCAGACGTCGTCGTGGCCCGCCGGGCAGACGTCGCCGACGTCCACGACGTCGCCGCTGCGGAAGCGGATCGCGGGGAAGCCGACGCGCGAGAGCGCGGTCAGCACCAGCTCCCCCTGGGTGCCCACCTCGGCCTCCTCGCCGCTCGCCGGGTCGAGGATCTCGCAGAGGAACTCCTGCCCGTTGACGTGCAGGCCGCCGCCCGCGGCGCACGGGTAGGAGAAGACGCCCACCTCGGTCGATCCGGCGTGGTCGAACACGCGGGCCCCCCAGGCGCTCTCGATCCGCTCGCGGGCCGCCGGGATCGACGCCCCCGGCTCGCCCTGGCAGATCAGCGCGCGCACCGAGCCGAAGGCGTCCTCGAGCCCGTGCTCGAGCGCGACGTCGATCAGCCCGAGGGCGTAGGTCGGCGTGCAGACGATCGCGGTCGCCTCGAACTCGGCGATCGCCCGCAGGCGCTCGCGCCCCTCGAGCCCGCCCAGCGGCAGCGCCAGCGCACCGACGTCCTCGACGCCGGCGGCGGCCGCCCAGAACTGCAGGTAGGCGCCGAACGGGAACGGCAGCGCGACCCGGTCGGCGGCGGTGATGCCCGCCTCGCGCAGCACGCGCGCGAAGCAGCGCCGCGTCGTCTGCCAGTCCTCCGCGGTCTGCAGCACGCGCAGCTGCTCGCCGACGGTGCCGCTCGTCAGGTGCAGGTGCGTGTAGCGCTCGAGCGGGAAGGTCAGGTTCGTGCCGTACGGCGGGGCCGCGGCCTGGTCGTCGAGCAGCTCGTCCTTGGTCGTGAACGGCAGCGCGCGCAGATCGTCGGGCGTGCCGACGCGGGCGCCGCGCAGCCGTGCCCGCTGGAACGTGTTGGTCTCCTGCACGCGCCCGAGCAGGTCGTCGAGCAGCGCGATCTGAGCGTGTCGCTTCTCGTCGATCGCGCGATTGTAGGGATGCGGGACGCTCAGGTGGGCGCCCTGTCAGCCAGTCCGAGGATCTGCGCGAGCGCCTGCTCCAGCGCGCCGGCGGGGTCGGGCGCGAGCGTGCCGGCGCGCCAGCCGACGTGGGCGTCGGGGCGAACGAGCACGCAGCCGTCCTCCTCCACCTCCGAGAGCCTCGCCCAGTCGTCGTAGGTGTCGAGCACCTCGCGGCCAGGCCCGATCACGTAGGCCGCGATCGCGAGACCGGTGCGCTCGCTGAGCGCCTGCGCGGCCGCCACCCAGGGCTCTCCGCCGATGCCGGTCAGCAGCGCGAAACGCCCGTGGCCGGCGAGGTCGAGCGTGCTGATGCGGCGCCCGTGGTGCTCGAGCCAGCAGTGCGGCAGGCGGGCCCCCGGCCAGGTCGTCGCGTGGTAGTAGAGCTCGGGGTCGCGGTCGAAGGCCGGCTCCGGCGTGCCGTCGGGGACCACCGCGTCGGAGCGGTAGCGCTGGCCCAGCTCGACGCCGTGCGCGTTGAACTCGTAGTTCTTCAGCTCGATCGCGGCACGGAGCTTCGCGCGCTGCTCCCTGGCGGCCGGCGTGTCCTGCGTGCGGGCGGCCATGTTGCGCTCCATCTGCGCGGGATCCTCGGTGTCGAGCAGGCCGAGCGCCTCGAAGATCGGCCCGAACTCCTCGATGCTCTTGTTCGCGCGCTTGACGATCTGCTCGCCAACGGGTGCGCGCTCGTCGTCGTAGGTGCGCAGCAGCGACGGGCCGGCCTGGCCGCGCAGGACGTGGGCGAGCTTCCAGCAGATGTTGTAGGCGTCGGCGACCGAGGTGTTCGAGCCCAGCCCGTTCGACGGCGGGTGGCGGTGCACGGCGTCGCCCATGCAGAACACACGGCCCTCCGAGTAGCGCTCCGCCCACAGCTTGTTGTTGGTCCACAGCGAGGTCGAGACGATCTCGACGTCGATCTCGTCGGTGCCGATCAGCTTGTGCGCGATCTCGGTCGCGCGCGCCTCATCGACCTCGGGCGCCGGTCCGGCGATGTCGTAGCCCCAGACGATCAGCCACTCGTACCACGGGCGCACCATGCGCACGAGGCCCATGCCGATCCCCCCCATCCGCGCTCCCGGCGACATGATCCAGTAGAGGACGCTCGGCCGGTGCGCGACAAGCGTCGAGAGGTCCGCCTTGAAGACGATGTTCATGCTGCCGGCGACGTCGGCCTGGCCGCCGAACGGCAGCCCCAGCTGCTCGGCGATCACGCTGCGGCCGCCGTCGCCCGCCAGCAGGTACTTCGCGCGGATCTCGTAGGTCGATCCGGAGAGGCGGTCCTGGACGGTCGCGGTCACGCCGTCGTCGTCCTGCACGAAGGAGAGGAACTCGGTGTTGAAGCGAAGGCGCGAGCCGCGCTCGGCGGCGGCGCGCACGAGGATCGGCTCGAAGTAGGTCTGCGGCAGGTCGATGTGCAGGCACGGGCTGGCCAGCGTGTAGTCGGCGAGCCGCTGGGGATGGGTGCCCCAGGTGTGCAGGCGGGCGAGCTCGTCGCCGGCGAGGCTCGTGCAGAAGACCGTGTCGCCCATCAGCTCGTTCGGCGTCCCGTCGCGCTCGCACTGCTCCTGCAGGCCGAGGTCGCGCATGATCTCGAGCGCGCGCTGGTTGGTGATGTGGGCCCGCGGCGTGTTCGCCGTCCAGCCGTACTTGGTGACGACGACGTTCGAGATCCCGTAGGTGCTGAGCATCACCGCCGCGGAGCCGCCGGCCGGGCCGGTGCCGACGATCAGGACCTCGGTTTCGATCGGGGCGCTCACGGGCGTGTGTCTGGAGGCGCGGCCTCGGGGGCCAGCACCAGGTCGTAGCGCATCGTGTAGTAGGGCTCGGCGAGCGTGCGCCCGTCCGGCGCCGTGCCGGGCTGGTGGCGCTCGAACGGCGCGATCAGCGACGCCTTCACGCCGAACACCGCGTCGCCGTCGAGGTGCTCGTCGCCCGCCACGAAGACGTGCGTGATCAGCGTCGCGTGGCCGGGGGCGGAGACCATGAAGTGGACGTGGGCCGGTCGCATCGGACCGCGGCCGGCGGCGGCGAGCAGCTCCCCGACCGGGCCGTCCGCGGGGATCGGGTAGGCGGTCGGCAGCACCGACCAGAACGAGAAGCCGCCGTCCGGATCGGTGCGCAGCTGGGCGCGGCCGCGGGCGGCGCCGAGATCGGCGTACTGGACGTCGTAGAAGCCGGCCTCGTCGGCCTGCCAGACGTCGATCAGGGCGCCGCCGAGCGGCGTGCCGTCGACCGAGAGCACGCGCCCCGCCATCAGGCACGGCGCGCCGGGCGCGCCGTTCGCGATGTCGTCGCCGTTTCGCACGACGGGCGCGCCGGCGACGAAGAAGGGCCCGAACACCGTGGACTCGGTCGCCCCGTCGGGGACGCGGTGATTGATACCGATCACGAGCATCGAAACACCGAGCACGTCGGAGAGCAGGATGAACTCCTGGCGGCGCTCGTCGGTGATGTGGCCGGTGCGGGTGAGGAAGTCGACCGCCGTCGCCCACTCCTCCTCGGTCGGCTCGATCTCGGCGACGAAGGCGTGCAGGTGACGCACGAGGCTCTGCGCGACCGTGCGGAAGCGCGGCGACGGAGCGCCGTCGAAGCTGGCGAGGACGGCCCTGGTGAGTGCGTCGTCGCTGAGGTTGCGCGTGGGGCCTGCGGGGGGCGGCGGCGTGCTCACGCGTCCCTCCCGATCGTGGCGGCGACCGGCCGCGTGCCCTCGAAGGCGCCGGTCAGGATCGTGCGAATGCCCGGCTCGTCGATCGGCCGCGGGTGCTCGGCCGTGGCCGCGCCGTTGAGGACCAGCTCGATCATCGGCTCAAGATCGGAGTCTTTCATGCCGAGCTCGCGCAGCGACGCCGGCGCGCCCAGGCGCCGGCCGAGGTCTTGCAGCGCGCCGGCGACGTCGTCGGCCCGCGCACCGTCGCCGTCGCCCTCGCCGGCGGCGAGCGCGGTCGCGATACGCGTCATCGTGGCGGGGATCGCCGGCTCGAAGAAGGCGACCACGTGCGGCAGCACGACGCTGTGGGTCTCGGCGTGGGGGAGGTCCAGGGCGCCGCCGAGGATGTGGCAGATCCGGTGGTGCAGGCCACCGCCGACGGCGGCGAAGGCGCAGCCGGCCAGGTAGGCGCCGAACAGCGTCAGCGTGCGCCCGTCGATGTCCTGCGGGCTCTCCACGGCGACGGGAGACCCCTCGGCCAGCGCGCCGATCCCCTGCACTGCGAGCAGCGAGGTGACCGGGTTGGCGGCGGGCACGTAGAGCGCCTCGACACAGTGGGCGATCGCGTTCATCGCGCTCGGTCCCGTCACCGCGGCCGGCAGCGTGAGCGTCAGCTCGGGGTCGTAGATCACCAGCGTGGGGAGCACCGCGAGCGAGCGCCCGGTGGTCTTCTGCCGCTCCTCGGTCAGGCCCCAGACCGGCGTCATCTCCGATCCCGCGTAGGTCGTCGGGACGGCGACGATTGGCAGCGTGAGCGTGAGTGCGATCGCCTTGGCGGTCCCGGTCGTCGAGCCGCCGCCGATGCTCAGCAGGGTGTCGGCGCCGGCCGCCGCCGCGACCGCGCGCGCCTCCTCGGCGACCGCGACCGGCACGTGTGGGCGCACACCGGTGAAGGTGGCGACGACGCGTTCGCGGATCGGGGCGACCAGCTCCCGGGCGAGCTCGAGCTCGCTCTCCGCCGCGATCAGCGCGATCCGCCGCGCGCCGAGGCGTGCGAGCTCCGCGGCCAGGCGCGAACGCGCGCTGCCCGAGCCGAAGACGACCCGGCCGGGCAGCGCGTCGTAGGCGAAATCGGCGACCGCGCCAACGCGCTCCGGATGCTGCGGGCGCACTCGATCGTCGTCCGGCAGCCGCTCGTGTGCGGCTAGCTGTAGGGGATTGGGATCACCTTCGCCGTCGTCTTGAGCCCCGGCACCATCTTGCTCGTGACGACCTCGAGCTCGTACTTGTAGGTCTTGCCGGGTCGCCATTGCGCCCCCGCCAGCAGGGTCGTGGCGACGTTCGGCAGCGGCCCCTTCGCCCAGTTGATGTGGCCGACGATCGTGTTGAGGTTGGTCGTCTTGATCGCGTTGACGATGTCGGTGTTGCTGTCGAGGTTCTTGGTGCGCGCGAGCACGTTCGCCGCGATCTCGAACATCGCGTGCGTAAAGCCGAGCGGCTGCGTCCACTCGCCGTTGTGCTTCTCCCACACGTTCGACAGCTGCGCACAGGTCTGGCCGGTGAGCGACGAACGGTACGGATGCCACGGGCTCCACCACAGCTCCGTGGACATGCCGTTGCCGTGACTCCCGAGCGCGTCGACGGCGGCGGGGAACAGCAGAGCCTTGCCGACGGAGGCGATCTTCGGCTGGAAGCCCTGCTGCAGCGCCTGCTCCCAGAACGTGGTGAAGTCAGGCGGGATCGGGACGCCGGTGACGATCTCGGCACTCGCGGACTTGAACTGGGTCAACTGCGTGGTGAAGTCCATCGTGCCGTCGGCGTAGCGCCCCGGATCGACGATCGTGTAGCCGGCGGCCTTGTCGGCCGGCGGGAATCCGGTCGTCGGGCTGGCCCAGGCGTTGCCGTCCGCGTCGTTTGGCCACAGCGCCCCGACCACCTTGTTGTTCGGAACCTGCGCCCAGATGTCGAGGAACACGTTGATGATGTCGCCGAGACCCCAGAAGAAGTGGTAGGTCCACTTGAACGGCACCTTGGGGTTGCCGTTGCGTCCGAAGAACCATGCCTGCCACGGCGCCACCGACGAGATGCACGGCACGCTCGCGGCCTCGCAGATGTCACACACCGGGTTCGTGATGTCGGGCGTTCCCTCCACCAGCATCAGGTCGATCTTGTGGCTGCTGATCAGGTTCTGCGCGACCATCCCGGCGACGCTCGAGCTCGACTGCGCGTCCTGCGCAAAGATCTGCACCGGGTGCGTGCTGCTGCCGACCTTGATGCCGTTGGCGAACAGCTTCTGCATCTGCGCGATCGTGAAGGTGTCGCACTGCCCGAAGTCCGCGAGCGCACCGGTGCGCGGCGTGACGTAGCCGATCTTGACCGGCCTGGCCGATGCGAAAGCGCTGCTCGTCGCGATCCACGGCGCGAGGCCGAAGGCGGCGCTCGCCGCACCGGCCCGCCTGATCAACGTCCGCCGGTCGAGCGTCTCCCCAAACGCAGCATGCCCGTCTCGCGCGAGCCTGTTGTCCCGCTCCTCACTCATCTCGGACCCTCCTCCGATTGACTGAAATCTCCTCGACGGAAGGCGACGCCGACCGCGTTTTCGCATTCTGCGGGCGGTCGCTTTCGTTGTCAAGCACAATCCGCCACGGCGCGCGCGCGTACGGAATTGCGCGTTCTTTTCGGTGAGACGTGGCGCGGCCCGGCGTAACTGCGCGCGCTTTTGTGGCAGGCGTCGCGCGCGCGTGGTGGCAGGCGTCGCGCGCGCGTGGTGGCAGGCGTCGCGCGCGCGTGGTGGCAGGC
>CAZABN010000001.1:0-24983 GCA_964483345.1 uncultured Solirubrobacteraceae bacterium | reverse complement strand
GTCACGCGCGCGTATCGGCAGGCGTCACGCGAAGCGTCCTGCGCGCTTTTTGGGCAAAGTGAGGGCGGGTTGTGGGGTGCGGGGCGCGCGGCGGTGCGGGGCGGGCGGCGGTGCGGGGCGGGCGGCGGTGCGGGACGCGCGGCGGTGCGATTCGCGCGGCGACGCTCTGCGGCCGCGGCTGCCGTGCGCTAAAGCAGGACCGGAACGATGTCCTCGTAATCGCTGAACCGCGGCTCCGCGAGGCCGCTGCCCGCGATCGCGAACCCATCCTCCAACCGCAGTCCCCCCCACGGTGCGTGAAACAGCGGCGAGTCGATCGACAGCGCCATGCCGGCCTGGATCTGCGCCGGCGAGGACGAGAGGAAGATCGGCGGCTCGAACTCGATCACGCCGATGCTGTGCACCGGCACGTAGGGCATCTCCGCCCCGGTCCGGGCGGCGTCGAGCGTCTCGCGCAGCGCGCCGGCCGCGTCGCGGCCCTCACGTCCGGCGACGAGCTGCTCCAGCGCCGCGCGCTGGCCGCGCCGGGCCACATCGATCGCCGCCTCCAGCTGCGGGTTGGGGCGGAACAGGAACGCGCGCGCCAGCGCCGCGTGGTAGCCCTCGTAGCGGGGAGCGAGCGTCACCGTCACCATGTCGCCGGCCCCGATCGTGCGAAACGTCGATCGCGCGAGGATCGGCGCCGTGTTGGCGACCCCCGATGCCACCATCGTATCGATGCCGAAACCCTCGGCGCCGGCCCGGCGCATGACGGCCTCCGCCTCCGCCGCGACCTCGCGCTCCGTGACACCGGGGCGCAGTGCGTTCGCGACCGCTTCGAGACCGACACGGGCGATTTGGTAGGCCTCGCCGATGACCGCCTGCTCGGCATCGGTCTTGACCGCGCGCAGCGCGTAGGCGACGTCGTCACCGGAGCCGAGCTCGAGCCCCGCGTCGGCGAGCGGCTCGATCGCGCGACGCCAGACGGGATGCGGGACCGAGCCGCCCAGCACAGCGATGCGTCGCGCCCCCGCAAAGCGGTCCAGCAAGCGCTCCAGCCCGCTGGCGATCGCGATCGTCGGGTATTCCTCGTCGGGGTGCGCGAACTCCTCGATCGCGACGATCTCCTCGACCGCCGCCCGCGCCGTGACGACCGACGCGTAGCCGACCGATTCGGGCCCGGTGAGGAACACGGCGCCGGGGTCGCCGTCCCGTGCGGCGAGCAGCACCGGCTCGAAGTGCGGCTCGAAGTCCGTGAGGAAGCGAACGTGGTCCGGCCCCGCCACAGCCCGGTCGTCGCCGAACGCGAGCCAGCCGTCGAACCCCGCCTGCGCCAGCGCGTGCCCCAGCGCCGCGGGCCGCGACGCCAGCTCGTGGTCGGGTATCGACGGGCGCTCCACGCTCGCGACAGCATCGCAGGCCCCGCGCCTGAGCCGTTCGCGTCAGTGGCCGGTGCGCGCGACTAGCGCCACAGACGGCGCCAGACGCCGGCGCGGCCGAGTGCGCGACCGATCACGACGTTCTTGGCGCGCCGGCCGGCGTGGCCGGTGCGGATCGCCCGCCCGTCCGCGCTCAGGCGGGCGGCGCGAAACAGCGTCGAGGTCAAGGTCCTCCGTCTCGCCATGGTGCCCTCCTTTCGGTGCCGTCAAATGTAGCGCGCCGCCGCCGCGCCGCCCGTTCGCCAACATGCGAGATTGTCGTCATGACCTACTCGATCGTCGCGCGCGACCGCGACAGCGGCGACCTCGGTGTGGCGGTGCAGTCGCACTGGTTCTCGGTCGGGTCGGTGGTGCCGTGGGCGCGCCCGGGCGTCGGCGCGGTGGCGACCCAGGCGAACGCGGAGGTGGCATACGGCCCACGGGCGCTCGCGCTGCTCGAGGGTGGTGCGAGCGCCGCCGACGCGCTGGCCGCCCTCCTCGCCGAGGACTCCGCCGCGGCGACCCGCCAGGTCGCCGTGCTCGACGCCCGCGGCGCGGTCGCTGTGCACACGGGGGAGCGGTGCATCCCGTTCGCCGGTCACGCCGTCGCAGACGGCATCGGCTGCCAGGCCAACCTGATGCGCAGCTCCGAGGTGTGGCCGGCGATGCTCGCGGCCTTCGAATCCACGGGGGGCTCGTTCACCGGGCGGCTGCTCGCCGCGCTCGATGCTGCTGAGGCCGCCGGCGGCGACATCCGCGGCCGCCAGTCCGCTGCGATCCTCGTCGTCGGCGCGGGCGCGCAAGCTTGGGAGACGAGCGTCTCGCTGAGAGTGGAGGATCATCCGGAGCCGCTCGTCGAGCTGCGCCGGCTGGTGGGGGTGCACACCGCCTACGTCGTTGCCGCCGAGGGCGATCGGCTGCTGGGCGACGGTGAGCTCGACGCGGCCGCGACGCAATACCGGCGGGCGAGCGAGCTGGCTCCGGACAACGACGAGCTGCTCTTCTGGTCGGGGCTCGGCGCCGTGCACAGCGGCCAGCTCGAGCTTGGTGCCGCGCAGCTGCGCGAGGCGATCGCCCGGCACGCCGGCTGGGCGGAGCTGCTCGCCCGGCTGAGCGACGAGTCCGCTCCGGGAGCGCGGGCGGCACGCACGCTGCTCGCAGCGGAGCTCCCCGCACCCCCTGGGTCGTAGCGCCCGGCGAGCGAAGCGCCGTCGCGGTCGCGTCACGATCGCGTCACCACCTGGCGCTACCGTGCGCTGGATGAAACGCGGATCGGG
The DNA here is from genome assembly GCA_964483345.1 of uncultured Solirubrobacteraceae bacterium. GTDB lineage: Bacteria > Actinomycetota > Thermoleophilia > Solirubrobacterales > Solirubrobacteraceae > Palsa-513. The sequence goes on along the minus strand of CAZABN010000001.1, from coordinate 22,309 downwards.
GTCGGCCGGGCGGGCGCCTCGCGGTCGGGGCCGGTGGGATGTCGCCGCGCTCACGCTGACGGCGATCGCCGCGATGTCGCTCGCGACGGGCGCACCTAGCGGTGCGACCACGGCCAGGCCGCGCCTCGCGCGCGAGCGGGCGCCCGTCGAGCAGCTTCCCCCGGGCCACGTCACACTCGCGCGCGTCAAGACGCCGCAGGGAACGGTGGCGGTGACGCTGCACCGCATCCGCTACCTCGGCAAGGTGTCGCTCTGCATGAGCGAGTCCGACGGTGGCGCCAGCGGGCAGTCGTGCGCGACCTATCCGCTCGGACCGAAGAGCGACCTGGGCCTCGGCAGGGCGCCCGTGTGGTGGACCACCTACGTGGGGGTGTGCACGTCGAAGCACTTCCAGGTGATCAGCGGCGTCGTCATTCGCTCCGGACTCACCGCCTGGCTGCGCACGCCGGCGGGCCTCAGGCGAATGCCGACCGCCACGGTGCCGAGCGCGTTCCACGTGGCCGGCCCGCTGCTCTACGCGATTGTCGACCGGACGCCCGCCACGGTCACACTCCGCGACGCCGCCGGCAAGACCGTGTACTCCGGCACGGTCGCGCCGCTCACGGGCATCCCGACCGCTCACTGCCACAAGGGGAATGGTTCGAGCTCGACGGCGATCGGCATCAGCGTCATCTCCCCCGCCGGCGGAGCCGTCATCCCCTGAGCGTGGGTGGCCGCGCACGGGCGCGGGATCCCCGGCGCCCTTGGATCCGCTACGGGTGCAGGACCGCGTCGAAGAGGTGCTCGACCGCGGCAAGGTCGTCGGGCCGTTCCGGGTCTGCCGTGACCCTCAGGATCGTGTCGGCGCCATCACGGATCACCGTCCAGGACGCGAAGGCGCAGCACTCGCGCTCCGCGCCGGCGAGCGCGTGGAGCTCCCTCGCGGCCTCTGGGTCGAGGCGCCAGCGAAGCTCGAGCCGGCCGGGCGCGCGCACAGCGTGAGGCGGGAACCTCGCGGCCAGTGCGCGCCAGCGGCGCAGGCGCGCCGCCCCATCGTCGGGGCCGAGCGTGCATGCCAGCGGCAGCTCGACCGCCGCGCCGTCGCCGTCCACCATCGACGGAGGATGGCACGGCCGTCGCCGCGACGGCAAGGGTTACGGGCGTGATAACGCCCGCGGAGCCGTCTGTTTCGCCGCCGCGGGGTGGCTGCCCTTCGACGGGTGCGGCTGCCACCGGGTGTAGACGAGGTCGTTGAGCAGTGGATAGGCTTCGGCCATGGCTGACGATCACGCGGCGCGCACCGAGGCCCTGGGAGCGCTCGCCGTCGAGGTCTCGGCGAACGTGGCCGACGGGCAGACGGTGATCGTCCGGGCGCACCTCGCAGACGCCGCGCTGGTGCGCGCGATCGCCCGCACCGCCTACCGCCGGGGCGCCCATCAGGTGGAGGTCGAGTGGAACGACCCGATCGTGCGGAAGATCCGTCTCGAGGAGGCGGTCGACGAGGCACTCGGGTCGGTCCCGCAGTGGGCGCACGAGCGCCCGACGCAGCTCGCGGAGTTGCAGGGTGCGGCGATCATGCTGGCCGGCGACCCGGCCCCGGGCCTGTACGACGACGTCGATGCGGGGCGCCTCGGGCGCGACACCGTGCCGATCCCCGAGTGGGGCGTGGTGGTCGCCGAGCGGACCGTCAACTGGGCGATCGTGCCCGCGCCGACGCGCGAGTGGGCCGGTCTGATCCACCCGGATCTCGACGGTGATGCGGCGCTCGAGCGGCTGTGGTCGGATATCGAGCATGTCTGCCGTCTTGACGAGCCCGACCCGGGCGCGGCGTGGCGCGCGCGCGGAGCCGATCTCGCCAACTCGGCCGAGCGGCTGACCCTCGCGCAGCTCGACTCGTTGCACTTCGAGGGCGAGGGTACGGACCTGCACGTGGGGCTCCTGCCCGGCGTACGGTGGATGGGCGGCGGCTTCACCACGGTGTGGGGCCGCGAGCACCTCCCGAACATCCCGACCGAGGAGGTGTTCACGAGCCCCGACCCGGAGCGGACCGAGGGTGTGGTCCGGTCGACCAAGCCGCTGCTCGTCAACGGGCGGGCGGTCACCGGGCTGCGGATGCGTTTCGAGGGAGGGCGGGCGGTCGAGATCGAGGCCGACAGCGGCGTCGAACTGCTGCGCGAACTCGTTTCACACGACGACGGCGCCGTCCGCCTCGGCGAGGTCGCGCTCGTCGACGGTTCCGGCCGGATCGGGGCGCTCGACACCGTGTTCCATCACACCCTGCTAGACGAGAACGCGGCGAGCCACGTCGCGATCGGGCGCGGGTTTGCGTTCCTCGCCGACAACCCAAAGTCGGCCGATCGCATCAACGTCAGCGCGATCCACACCGACTTCATGATCGGCGGGTCGGGGGTGCGTGTCAGCGGGCGCACGCGCGACGGACGCGACGTCGAGGTCCTCGCCCAAGACGGAACCTGGCGCCTTCCCTAGGCGCTTGGCCGCAGCTCCCAGGTTCAACTTGGACGGGCTCGAGGCGATGTCACGGAGTCCCGAGTGACCGATACCGTCGACTCGCTGATCCTCGACCTCCTCGAGTGGATCGGCCCCAACCCTCGCCCCTACGCCGAAACGCTCGAGGCGTGGCGGACGTCGTGCCCGCGCCTGCCGGTGTGGGAAGAGGCCAATGACCGTGGCTTCATCTCGCGCCCCAACGCGGTGGGACCCGACGCGCTCGTCGCGGTTTCCGCCGCCGGGAGCGAGCACCTGCGTAGGCACCGCCATCCCCTGCCCGGCTGAGCAGTCGACCGGGAGGCCAGACACCGATCGCGCGCGGTTCGCGCGCTAGCCGGTTCCGGCGCGCGGCCAGGGCGCGTTTTCGATCATGGCGATGAGCTCGTCGCGCCGGTAGCCCTGGGTACGGGCGTACTGGACGAGCTCGTTGACCGCGCCCAGAACGGCGCCTCGCTGGGGTGTGCCGGCGACCGTGATGCCGCGGCCGCGGCGGAACTCGAGCAGGCCCTCGTCGCGCAGGGCACGCAGTGCGCGGAGCACGGTGTTGGTGTTGACGCCGAGCACCGCGGCCATGTCCTTCGCCAGCGGGAGGCGCTCGCCCGGTCTGGCCTCGCCGTCGGCGATCGCCCGACGGATCTCAGCTGCCACCTGGAGGTAGAGCGGCGTCGGTTCCGTGGGGTCGATCCTGCTCGGGAAAATGGTATGTACTAATCTAGCACCAGTGGCGTCGGTTCGATCTGAGTCTGAGCTGTCGGAACGCAACTGGCTACAGGAAGGACCGCGTCGCGACCGGCGCGGTGCTCACAAGCCGAGTCTGCGAACGCCTGCCTCGTCGAACCCGAAGTGATGACCGATCTCGTGCCGGACCGTGGTGATGACCTGCTGTCGGAGGCGCTCGGGGTCGTCGCCGAAGTCGCGAACCAGCGTGTCGCGGAAGATCATGATCTCGTCCGGCAGGCCGCCGCCTCCGAGGAAGGGCATGCCGTTCAGCCTGTAGCCGACATACATCCCGTACGCGTGGTTCTCCGCGCCGCGGTCCGAGACGACGACGGCCACGTTCTCCAGCATCGCCTGGAACTCGGACGGCAGATCGTCAAGCGCGGAACTGACGAGCTGCTCGAATTCCTTCTCGCTGTAATGACGGTGCTGGCTCATGGTCTCGCGTGGGAAGCACGTCGCTCGTACGCTGGCGCCCGCGACGGACCGTATCGCGAAGGGCACCGGAACCACGTCGCGACAACCCGCGATTGCCATGACAACCACCGGTTGTCATGCTGCTCTCATGGCATCCACGCCCGCTTCCACGCACGAAGACGCATTCCGCCGTATCAAGGAGGTACGAGCACAGGCGATCGAGCACACACGGATCGCGCGCCGGCTGGGCGCAGAGCGTCGGGAGATGATGCTCGCGCTCATCAATGAGGGCGTCTCCCAGGCGGACATCGCACGCGAACTGGGCGTCAGTCGTCAGGCGGTCCAGAAGATGCTCGCCTGCTGAGGCGAGCGGGACGCCCTTCGCGCTCCCGACGCTGGGTTGCGCGAGTTTCGACGATCGCCTGTCTAGCCTACGCCTGCGGTGCACCCATGGCCGATGCCCAGATTCCCGATGGTCACGGGGCCGCGACGGTTGAACGTGCGCTCAGCGGTCTGCACGAGCCTCGGCCCGTGCCATGTGTATGTGGTGCTGGTCTGCTGCCACCGGCCGTTGATGGTCGCCCCCGTGAGCTCGTAGGTGCGCTGGATGAGGCGTGGCGGGTTTCCGGGGAGGCAGTCAAAGTCGGCCCTGGCTGCGGAGTCGCCGCCATACGCGAGCATCAACCCGGCGGGAACGAGCTGTCCGTCGTGGTAGCCATAGGCGACTCCGGTCGCGCCGCTCGAGATCCTCGATACCTCGAGAAAGATCTCGCGGCCCGGGTCGTCGTTGACGTGGGCGACGGCGTCGATCGCGGCTGCGCTCGCCCCGCTGATTCGCGTGGACACGCTCGTGCCGTCGGCGAGGACGACCTTGAGGAACGCTGCCTTGGCGCCGAACTCACGCCGCAGGCTTGGGGGCATGCCCGGGTAGCCGAATGGGTGCCGGCGACTCAGCCGCGAGTAGACGAGTATCAGGTCGGGCCGGCCATCCCCGTTGACGTCGGCGCGCATGACGGTGACACAGCCCGAGCGAGCCGGCAAATAGCGGCTCGGCGGGGCGAGCGGGCATGCATCGGTCGAGACCCCGTAACCGTTGGGCTGTGTCGAGGGAGCCCCCGGGAACGCCCTGCTCGCGCTGGCGTGGGTGGCGCCAGGTCCCGAGCCCGACGGCTCCCCGTTTGTATGACGGCCCGTCCCGCCACCACCTCCGCCGCCCGCCATGACCGCGATCAGCGTCCCGGCAGCGACCGCAGCGGCGACGAGCACGACGCCTGTACGGCGGTGGCGTCGCTGACGCGCGCGAGCGTCCTCGATCACGCCGGCGTCTGGTGCAAAATCCGGCGTGGACGGCCAGGCGGGAGGAGTCTGGACGGCCATGATAATGTACTACTCTAGATAGCTCAATGTTGGATGTCAAGATCGACCGCGACGACCCCGCCCTCCTGCACGAGCAGGTCGCCGCGCAGATCCGCCAGGCGATCGCGGCCGGCGAAGCCAACCCCGGCGACAGGCTCCCGCCGGCACGCCATCTCGCGGCCGTGATGGGCGTCAACACCAACACCGTCCTGCGCGCGGTTCGCCTCCTGCGCGACGAGGGCCTCCTCGAACTGCGCCAGGGTCACGGCATCCGCGTCACCGGCACGCCCGAACGCAGCGCCCTCATGGACAAGGTCGCCGAACTCGTGCAGCTCGGGCGCCGATCCGGACTCACCCGGACGGAACTCGTCCACCTGATCGAGACCGCCCCGTGAGACGAGCCACCTCGACGCGGTCGCGTGGCTCGCGCGAGCCGGGCGGCCCGCCAGCCGCCGCGACCCCACACCAGCGCGCCCGGAGAGATTCGAACTCCCGACCTTCGGTTCCGTAGACCGACGCTCTATCCAGCTGAGCTACGGGCGCGTGAACGACGCAGTCTAGATGGCGCGCGCGGGAGCCGAGGATCCGCGGCGGATCGGAGCGCCACCGAGACAGGCGCCGTTCCCGCTCGGGCGGCGGTGGCGCGACGCGCGGACCGGCGCGACGGCACCCACGCGACGCGGATCAACGCTCTCGATCACGGGCGCCGAACCGCCATCGCAGCCGCCCGTGACGAGGCCGGCCGTCCCATGGCCTAAACGTCTAGAACGCTTCGCCCGCCGCATCCGCGGTGGTTGAATGAAACGCAGGTCACGGAGGTTTCGCTCATCGACATGGAGGTCGGGATGCACGCCAGGGCTATCGCCGCGCTTGTTGGAACTGTCGCTGCGAGCGCGGCGGTGATGGTGGGAGCTGGCGCCTCGGCCTCGGCGGAGCCGCTCCACTACCTGCTCCCCCAGGTCTCCGCGTCGCCGCCGACGACGGCGTACTGCGAGCTGAACTACGGCTACGCGTGCTACACCCCGGCCCAGCTCGAGCAGGCATACAACATGCCGCTGCTCTACCGCGCCGGCCTGACCGGGGCCGGCGAGACGATCGCGATCGTCGATGTGTACGGATCGCCGACGATCCAGAGCGACCTCGCCACCTTCGACGCGCAGACCGGTCTGCCGGCGCCACCGTCGTTCAGCATCATCCAACCCGCCGGCCCTGTGCCGCCGTTCGACGCGACCAACTCGGACTTCGTCGGCTGGGCCGAGGAGACGTCGCTCGACGTCGAGTACGCCCACGCGATGGCGCCGGGGGCGAACATCCTGCTGGTCGAGACACCGGTTGACGAGACCGAGGGCGTCACAGGCTTTCCGCAGATCGTGATGGCCGAGAACTACGTCATCGCCCACCACCTCGCCGGCGTGATCACGCAGAGTTTCGGGGCGACCGAGCAGACGTTCCCCAACGCCGCCTCGATCCTGGCGCTGCGCAGCGCTTACATCAACGCCGCGGCCAACAATGTGACGGTGCTGGCGGCGTCGGGTGACGCCGGCGCCACCGACAGCGAGCTGAACGGGCTGGATTACTTCCCGTACCGGGCGATCGACTGGCCCTCGAGCGACCCGCTCGTCACCTCGGTGGGAGGCACGCAGCTGCATCTGAACGCCGCCGGATTCCGCACGGCGCCCGACAACGTCTGGAACGACCAGGCCCTGTTCGACTCGGCGGCCGCAAGCGGCGGCGGACAGTCGACGGTGTTCAGCCGGCCCGTCTTCCAGAACTCGGTGGCCAACGTGGTCGGCGGCGCACGCGGCACCCCGGACGTCAGCATGAGCGCCGCGGTCGACGGCGGCGCCGACGTGTACCTCGGCTTCACCGCGGAGGACGGCTCCGGGGTCACCCCCGGCTGGTACGTCATCGGCGGCACGAGCGAGGCCTCGCCGCTCTTCTCGGGCATCGTCGCGATCGCCGACCAGGCGGCGCACCACTGGCTCGGGCCGATCGACCCGACGCTCTACGCCCTGGGCGACAGGTCACCCCTGAGCGGGATCGTCGACATCACGAGCGGTAACAACACGGTCACGTTCACCAACTCCAACAACGTGACCTACACCGTCAACGGCTTCGTCGCCGGTCCCGGCTACGACATGGCGAGTGGGCTCGGCACCGCCGACGGGCCGCGGCTCGTCGCGGAGCTGGCGCTGTCTTCGTTCCGTTGACGCAGCTGACCGCGGGCACCGCAGCCCGCATGCGTGACGCGTGACGCGGCGCCGCCCTCCAGCGACACGGGGCGGCGCCGCCCGCGCAGACGGTCCGCGTGCATCGTGCACGACAGCTCCCGGACGCCGCACGCGCGGGTTCCGGCGCGCCCCCGAGGCGCCAGCGGAGGGGCAGGGATTCGAACCCTGGGTGCGGGGGTTGCCCGCACAACGGTTTTCAAGACCGTCGCATTCAACCGCTCTGCCACCCCTCCGGTGTCCCGGATGATCGCACGGCGGTGCGGCGCTCTACACTGGGCGATCCGCGGAGAGGTGGCCGAGCGGCTGAAGGCACTCGCCTGCTAAGCGAGTATGGGGCGAAATCTCCATCGCGGGTTCGAATCCCGCCCTCTCCGCTTCCGAACAGCCCAGTGCGGGAGGCCGGCAAGGTCCGTCGACCTTCCCATGGCCTCCCAGGTGGCCTCGCGAACGGATCTGGAGGCATCTTGGACGCGCGCGCGACGCAGGCGCGCCCGCCGGCATTGCTCGACGGCGCCCGCCGGGTGCCGCTTCGGCGGTCGATAGGCTGTCGCGATCTTGCCGCGTTGGAGCCGGATCACGGGCTGGATTATCGATCCGCTGCGTCGAGACCCGTGGCTTGTGGTACCCCCGATTGCCTTCGTGGTGACGACGGCCGTCGTCTTCGGCGACCACCGATGGGACATCAATCCGGACGGCGTGTCCTACATGGCGATTGCCCAGCATTACGTGGCTGGTTCCTACCGCGTCAATGCGTATTGGAGCCCGCTCTTCTCATGGTTGCTGGTTCCCCTGTACAAGCTTGGCATCGAGCCGGTATTCGGCGCGAAGCTGCTGCAGGCAGGGTGCGGACTGGCACTCGTTGTGGCGGCGCTGCGGTTGTGCGGGGGACTGGGCGTCCGCGGGGTGGTTCGGGCCGCCGTCGGCTTGGCGCTGGCTGGGCTGGTTGTGCAGTGGGCGCTCTCCGAAGTCACGCCGGACGTCCTCGAGGCTGCGATTCTCGTGGTGTGGCTGGACCTCCTCGTGCGAGCCGGCAGCGCTCCTCTGTCATACCGGCGCGCGATCGTCCTTGGCATGGTCATCGGGCTTGCCTATCTCGGGAAGCTCGCGACCCTGCCAACCTGTCTTCTGTTTCTTTCGGTGTGGTTTGCGGCTCGCGCGTGGAGGCGCCGCACGGCTGCGGAGGCTCACCTTCGTCACTGGCTGGTGGCAGTTGGCGCGTGCGCCGCGATCGTCGCGCCGTGGGCGGTGGCGATCAGCTCGCATGAGGGACACCTGACCCTCGGCACCTCGAGCTCATACAACCTCGCGGTCCCCGACCCGGCATTCACCGGAATCTCGGCGGAGCTCACGAACGGCTTCATTCCACCGCCGTCTCCTGTGGCCTCGAGCGCTTGGGAGGACCCACCGAAGGCGGTCCCGGTACCGCCATGGACACCGATCGAGCACATCAGCTACGCGGCGACCTACGCGTGGGGCCAGCTGACCGCCTACTTCACAAGCCTTCGCAACACGATGTGGCTGGGGCTCGTCCTTGGGCTGCTTGCGTTGCTGCTGCCAGGGGTCGGAGCCCGCTCGTATCTGGTCGCGTCGTTTGCCGTTCTGGTGATCGTCGCTTACTCACCGGAATCGATCTCGGAGCGTTATGTGTACACCGCCGAGGTGGTGGTGCTGGCTCTTGCCGGCGTGGCGGTGATGCGACTCTCGACGGCTGGCATCATCGGACCCGCTGCGCTCGTGTGCATGGCGGTCGCGCTGGTCTGGAGCACCGCGATACCGTCGCTGAAGTACCTGGCGCAGCTCGTCGGCCCCACAGGTCCCGACATCCACGGAGTTGCGGTCGCGGACCACGCCGAGCTCGCCGGTGCCCGGATCGCGTCGAGTGTCTCGGTCTCAGGTTGGTACTTCACGCTCTACCTCAGCTTCGAGGCGGGCGGGCAGTACTACGGTGCAGCGGGCGCGACCGAAACCACCGCGGAGCTGACGCAGGACATCCGGCGACTCGGAATCGACGCGTATGTGTACTGGGGACCGGTGGTGGGGACCCCGCCCTATCTGCCCGGGTTCCGTGCTCTGCCGCAATCGACGATCGACGGCACGCCGGTGACGATCTTTGTGTCTCGTAACGAGCTGACCTCATCTGCGAGGCCTGGCGCGGTCCGGGACGCGCTTTTCGCCGCTGACACGTTGGGTCGCGGCACCGGCGGCTCAGAGATGGGCGCAGAGAGTCAGAGGCGCACTGGCTCGAGCGACCCGAGCGGTGCCACGCGCACGTCCCTGCTCGCCCGGGCGGCCGGACCGTCGACCCGCACGTCCGCCGTTCGCGGTTCGATACGCTCGAACGCCACCCGTACGCGAGGAGACCGCCCATGGCCGAGCCGGATTTCAACACCAGGATCATCGAGGAGTTCCGCGCCAACGCCGGACGCGTCGGCGGCCCGTTCGAGGGGGCGACACTGCTCCTTCTGCACACCGACGGCGCGAAATCGGGCGCCCACTACACGACGCCGGTCGTCTACCTCGACGACGACGGGCGCTACATCATCTTCGCTTCGAAGGCGGGAGCGCCGACCCACCCGGGCTGGTACCACAACCTCAAGGCGCACCCCGACCTGCACATCGAGGTCGGCGACAGGCTGCTCGACGTCACGGCGGAGGAGCTCACCGGCGCCGACCGTGACCGGCTCTTCGCACGCGTGGTGGAGCTGATGCCGCAGTTCGCCGAGTACCAGGCGAACACCGAGCGGGTCATCCCGATCATCGCGCTCACACCGAAGCCCAGCTGAGGCCCGGCCGAGCCGCGGCCTGCGCGCCGCCCGGACGCTGGAGGCGCGCCGCCCGCGCGCGGCACCGCCCGAGGACCACCGTCGCCGGCGCGCGCCGCCGCGGCTAACGCGCCGCCGTCACGGGGCGCCGCCCCCGGCGGCGGCCGGCCTGCGCGTCCTGGTCGGGGTCGGCGATCACGAGCTCCTCGAGCTCATCGACGGCGCGCCACAGGTCCTCGACGAGCGGGCCGGCGTGACGCGCGCTGAAGAAGCGCAGCAGCTCGCCGTAGTACCAGAGCTGATCGTCGGCGGTCTTGTTGGTGAAGCGGTCCCACAGCGCGTGCCCCTCGTCGCGGTAGATGCGGACGATCGAGCGTGCGTTGTGGACCTTGTCCGCGAGCACCACGCGCAGCACGGCGTCGTCGGTGATCATCGGCAGGTGCGCGAGGTAGCGCGCCTTGCGTTCGCGCCATGGGCGCGGGTCGTCGGCGTCGAGCGTGTCGGAGCAGGCGGCGACGATCATCGCGACGCGCGGCCCGAACTCGCGGTCGATCTGCGCGAGCAGCGGGCGAGCGCCGCCGTCCTCGACGCTGTCGTGCAGCAGCGCCGCGATCGCCTCGGTCTCGCTGCCGCCGTCCTCGAGCACGAGCCCGGCGACCACGAGCAGGTGCGCCATGTACGGGATCTCCGTGCCGAGCCGCCGGCCGGTGTGGATGCGCGCGGCGAGCGCCATCGCCGCGAGGAAGCGGTCAGTCAGCTGTGGTGCCGCGTCGCTCCCGGTCATCCTCAGTCGAGCTCCGCGATCAGGTCCGCCACCGAGTCGACGATCCGCGACGCGCGGTAGGGATGCTGCTCGGCGTCCTCACGGCTCGTGATCCCGGTCAGCACGAGGATCGTCTCCATGCCCGCCTCGAGGCCGGACACGATGTCGGTGTCCATGCGGTCGCCGATCATCGCCGCCGTCTCCGAGTGAGCGTCGATCGCGTTCAGCGCGGAGCGCATCATCAGCGGGTTGGGCTTGCCGATGAAGTACGGCTCGACGCCGGTCGCGCGGCTGATCAGCGCCGCGACCGAGCCGGTCGCCGGCACCTCGCCCTCGGTGCTCGGGCCGGTCGCGTCCGGGTTGGTGGCGATGAACCGCGCGCCCGCGACGATCAGGCGGATCGCCAGCGTGATCCGCTCGAACGAGTAGGTCCGCGTCTCGCCGAGTACCACATAGTCGGGTTCACGCTCGGTCAGCGTGTAGCCGGCGTCGTGCAGCGCCGTGGTCAGTCCCGCCTCGCCGATCACGAATGCCGTGCCCTGCGGTCGCTGGCGCTCCAGGAAGCGGGCGGTGGCCAGCGCCGAGGTCCAGATCGCCTCCTCGGGGACGTCAAGGCCGCTCGCGCCCAGCCGTGCAGAGAGGTCGCGCCGCGTGTGGATCGAGTTGTTGGTCAGGACCATGAACGGCGTACCGCGCTCGCGCAGGCGGGCGAGGAAACGGTCGGCGCCCTGGATCGCGTTGTCGCCGCGCACGAGCACGCCGTCCATGTCCATAAGCCAGGAGCGGATCTCCCTTTGCGTCATGGTCGAAGCATGACAACTCGACGCCCGCCGCCGGTTCCCGCGCCGCCCCGGGGTGCGGGCAAGCCGCAACGAGCTTCAGGCACGCCCGCAGCGCTCAGCCGTCCGCCAGCACCGCGGCGGCGGCCTGGGGCGTGACGTTGCCCCCGGAGATGACCGCGACCACCGGCCCCGTGCCGAGGTCGGAGACCTTCCCCGCCAGCAGCGCCGCGACACCGGCGGCGGCGCCCGCCTCGCAGGCGAGTTTGGCCCGCGCGTAGACGAAGCGCATGCCGTCGCGAAGCTCCTGTTCGCTCAGCTGCACGACCTCGTCGACGTGCTCGGCGCAGACCCGCAGGCAGAGCTCGCCAATCGCCGGCGCGGTCAGCGCATCGGCGATCGTGGCGGCGTCGGGCGCCCGCGGGCCGGCCGCCGTCACGCGCTCCGGCGCGCGCGACACCCGCAGCGTGGGGGTCTGCTCGGGCTGGACCGCGACGATCCGCGTCCCCGGCGCGAGCGCTTTGACCGCCGTGGCGACGCCGGAGACCAGTCCGCCGCCGCTGGCCGGCACGACCACGACCCCGGGATCGGGCAGCTCCGCGCAGATCTCGAGCCCGACCGTCCCCGTCCCCGCGATCACGCGCGGGTCGTCGTAGGGGTGCAGCACGACGCGCCCGGTCCGCTCGGCGAAGGCGTACATGCGGGCGAACGCCTCCGCCCCGTCCTCCGCGTCGAGGTCCACGGTGGCGCCGTAGCCGCGGGTCGCGGCGATCTTGACCGGGCTGGCGGTGCGCCACATGAACACGACCAGGTCGACCCCGGCCTGCGCGCACGCCAGCGCGGCCGCCTGCGCCTGGTTGCCCGCGGAGACGGTGACGGCGCCGCGCGCGCGCTCCTCGGCGCTCAGCGCCGCGACGCGGTTGATCGCTCCGCGCAGCTTGAACGAGCCGGTGCGCTGAAACAGCTCGGCTTTGAGGTGGGCCTCCCGGCCCAGGATCTCACTCAGGCTGCGCGACGTGAACATCGGCGTGTGGTGGATGCGTCCCGCGAGCGTCCGCTCCGCCGCCCTGCAGTCGTCGAGGTCCGGCAGCTCGCTCACATCGACCCCCGTTTGCCCAGAGTGCCCCACACGCGACGCCAGCCTAGCGGCAACGCGCCGCCATCCCCTCCACGAAAGCGAAACGCCCGCTCCTGACGGAGCGGGCGTTTCACAAAGCCCGTCATCTGCGTCGCGTAAGCGACGAGATGACGCTTTAGATCACCTGGATGTTGACGGCCTTGGGACCCTTGTCCCCGGCCTCGGCCTCGTATGAGACCTTCGCGCCCTCGGTGAGCGAGCGATAGCCGTCGCCGACGATCGCTGAATGATGGGCGAACAGATCCTTCGACTGGTCGTCGGGTGTGATGAACCCGAAGCCCTTGTCGTCGCTGAACCACTTGACGGTTCCTGTAGCCATGTTGGTACTTACCTCCACTGGTCGCGTGCTGCGAACGTGGAGATTGCTGAAAGCAAGGGCTACGACCGCGGGCACTGCGCGTGCGTCGGGATAGCTCCCGACCTGATCCACACACGGTAGCAGCGAGAACCGCCCGGCGTGAGCCGCGGTCTAGACGGGCGGCTCGGGGTCGTACTGGATCGCGCGGCGAACCTCGGCGGCGCGCTCGCGCGAATGCAGCCGGGCGATGAGGTGCAGCGCGACGTCGATGCCCGCCGACACGCCGGCGGCGGTGACGATCTCGCCGTCGTCGACGAAGCGGACATCGGAGCGAACGTCGATCGCATCGCCGAGGGTCGCGAGCAGCTCGAGCGAGCCCCAGTGCGTGGTCGCCGGACGGCCGTCGAGCAGGCCGGCGTCGGCGAAGACGAGCGCGCCGGTGCAGACGCTGGTCATCAGCGTGCCGGCGCCGTGGCGCGAGCGCAGCCGCTCGCGGATGCGCTCGTCGCCGAGCTGCGCGCGCGTCCCCCAGCCGCCCGGGTAGACCAGCAGATCGACCGGGCCGAGCTGCTCCCAGGTGCGGTCGGCGAGCACGCGCAGCCCCTTCGCGCAGCGCACGGGCTCGAGTGTCTCGGCGACCGTGACGACCTCGACGCCGTCGCCCGGCCAGTGCGTCGCCCAGGCGGCGAACACCTCCCACGGGCCCGCCCAGTCGAGCTCCTCGGCCTCCTCGAACAGCGCGATCGCGATGCGCATCCCGGGTCAGGGTAGCGGCCGCCGCGCGAAGCGCTGTTCGAGCGGCTTTTCGCGCCGGCGCATCGGCCCCGAAGCCGCCGCCGTCCGTGTACCTTTGAGCGGATCGTGTTGGCTGCAATCAAATCGGGAGCGTCGGCGGCGAGCCGGAGTCTCAACTTCGTGGCGCAGCTGGAGCTGGTGCTCGTCGGGGCGGTGCTGCTGGTGCTCGCCGGGCTGCTGCTCGCGCGGGAGCTGCGGCGCTGGCGCGGCCGCCACCGCCCGCACAGCCACGAGGTTCGCGCGCGCGCCGTGATGGGCGAGCTGTGCCCGAACGGCTGGCAGGCGCAGCTGACGCTGTACGGCTCCGAGCCGGGTGAGCCGGGCGGCGCCGCCGGGGCGCACGTCGCGCTCGACTGGTCCGAGCTTCCCGGTGACGGCGGCGAGCCGCCGCCGACGCGCCGCGTGTGGGCGGCGACGATCGCCGACGCGCTGACCGCGATGGTCGACGATCGCCGTACCGACGAGGTGCTCGAGCGGATCGAGCGCTCCGCCGCGCTCGAGGATGATCCGTGGGACGCGCTCTGAGCGCATCACGCAGAACGTGCCAAGCACCCGCCTGCTGCTCGACTTCCTGACGCCGGGCAGTTCCCACCGCTACGGCGACGAGCACCGCTGCCAGCGCGCCGAGCTGCACCTCCCGGCGGGCGCCGGACCGCACCCGGTGCTGGTCACGATCCACGGCGGATCGTGGAGCGCCGGCGTCTCGAAGGTGGTCATGCGCGGCGTCGCCGGCGACCTCGTGCGGCGCGGCTACGCGGTCTGGAACATCGAGTACCGCCGGCTGGGGCGCGGCCAGGGCGGCGGCTGGCCGGTCACCTTCATCGACGTCGCGGCGGCGATCGACCACCTCGATCGCGTGGCGGCGCCGCTCGACCTCGACCGCGTCACGCTGTACGGGCACTCCGCCGGCGGCCACCTCGCGCTGTGGGCGGCCGGGCGCGGGCGCCTGCCCGCCGGGGCGCCGGGAGCGCGCCCGCGGATCGAGCCGGTGGCGGCGGTGTCGGCGGCCGGCGTCGCCGACCTCGCGCAGGCCCACCGCGAGGCGCCCGGCGGCGCGATCGCCGCGCTGATGGGCGGGGCTCCCGACGAGCTTCCCGAGCGCTACGCGCTCGCCGACCCGATCGCGCTGATCCCGCCGGCGGTGGCGCTGCTGCTCGTGCACGGGACCGACGACGCGACGGTGTCGGTGCGGCGCAGCCGCAACTACGCCGCGGCGGCGCGCGCCGCCGGCGCGGACGTCGAGCTGGTCGAGATCGCGGGCGAGGCGGGCCGCCACCGCAGCCACATCCTGCCCTCGAGCCAGAGCTGGGCCGCCGTCACGCGCTGGCTGGCGGCCCGGCGCCACGACGAGCGCCGCGCGGCGGTCGCGGCGCGCGAGCGCGGGTCGGACGATTAGGGGACGACCAGCAGCTCCGGGCCCTCGGGGAGGCCGGCACCGACCTTGTTGACGAGCGGGTTGGCCGGCGCGACCGCCATCAGCTCGGCGGGGAAGGGGACGCACAGCGCCTTCGCGGCGGCGGCGTCGAGCTCGGGCGAGAGCCAGGCGTGCTCGCCGTCGACGCCGGCGAGGATCACCGGCATGCGGTCGTGGACGGCGGCGACCAGGCCGTTGGCCGCCGTCGTCAGGATCGTCGCCGACTCGACCGGCTCGCCGTCGACGGTGCCCGGGGTCCACAGCCCGGCGAAGGCGAACGGCTCGCCGCCCTGGAGGGTGAAGCGGAACGGCACGCGCGGGAGCTTTCGGTCCTCCGGGCGAAGCCACTCGTAGAAGCCGTCAGCCAGCAGCAGCGCGCGGCGGTCGGCGCTGGCGAGCAGGCGCCGGTAGGAGCTCTTCTCGTCGGCGCTCTCGGAGCGTGCGTTGATCATCTTGTAGGCGACCTTCGCGTCCTTCGCCCACGGCGGGATCAGGCCCCAGCGCATCGCGCGCGCGACCGGCGCGCCGTCCTCGTCGCGAACGATCGCGATGATCGGCTGCGTCGGCGCGATGTTGTAGCGGCGCGATCCCTCGCGAAAGGGGATGCTCACGCCGAAGCGCCGCTCCAGCGCGTCAGGTTCGGCGGTGTTCGTGTAGCGCCCGCAGATCGCTCCAGGGTAATGGTCGTCGCAGGGCGGCGCCGCCGTGGCGATCCGATCCGCCCACCGGGATACTGTGGCGCATCGGAAACCTCGAGCTGACCAGCAGCCCGATCGCCGGTCGGGCGTCCAGCGAAGGGGTCGCCTAGCGCGTCCCCGGCGGTGGCGCGGCGCGCGCCGGCGCGCCGCGGCGAGCGCGCGATCGATCCTGAGATGCCTCGAGCACGACAGCCACCCGCTCGGCGCACCCCGCGCGAGTCCCGGATGAGCGGGCGCGTCGGCGCCGTCGCCGCGTTCGTGCTGGCGGTCCTCGCGGCCGCCGCGGTGGTGGCGTACTCGCTGCACGTGCACCTGCCGTTCGGGCTGAACGCGAAACGCTCGCCGCCCGCCAGGACCACGACCGGGCACACCGGGCCGACGGGCCCGACCGGGCCGGCGCGCGCGCCGACGGTCTCGGTCTCGACGCTCGGGGCGCTCAGCGCGCCGGCGTCGCGCGTGGCGGCCGTCGCCTACGGCACCGGCGGCGCCGTCTTCCTCGGCGGTTACGACGCCGGCGGGGTCGCGACCGACGCGATCGAGAACTTCCAGGCCGGGACGGTGACGGCGGCCGGGACGCTGCCGGCGCCGGCGGCCTCCGCCGTCGCGGCCGTGCTCGGGGGGAACATCTACGTGTTCGGCGGCCCGACCGCCACGATCTACGAGCTGAGCGGCACGAGCTTCACCGCTGTCGGTAGCCTGCCGGCCGACACGCAGGACGCCGCCGTGGCGACGGTCGGCAACACCGCGTACGTGATCGGCGGCTACACCGGCACGGCGGAGCTCGCCACGATCGTCGCCTTCACGCCCGGGTCGGCGCCGCAGACGGTGGCGACGCTGCCGGTGACGCTGCGCTACGCGGCGGCCGCGACCTACGACGGGCAGGTGTACATCATCGGCGGCTCCACAGCCGGCGTCGCGAGCGACACGATCTACCGTTTCGACCCGACGACGAACGCGGTCACCGCCTTCACGACGCTGCCGAGCGCACGCGTGCGCGAGAGCGCGGCCACGCTCGGCAGCCTGATCTACGCGATCGGCGGGATGAACGCCGGCGGCCTTCGCGCGCGCGCGATCTATGCGATCAACCCGGTCACCGGCGCGGTCCACCTCGCCGGGGTGCTGCCGCTCGCGCTCGCCGACAGCGCCGCGGTCAGCACCGGCAGCGAGATCGTCGTCGCCGGCGGCACGAACGCGCAGGCGGCGGCGGTCGCGACGATCTACGCGGTGACAGCGGTCTCGCCGTGAGCGCGCGGGTCGCCGCGATCCTCGTCGCACCGGTCAAGGCGCTGCGCGTGCTCGCGCGCGAGCAGGTCGAGCTGGGCGCGCTCGGCGTGCGCGAGAACCGCCGCTTCTTCCTGATCGACGCGGAGGCGCGGATGGTCAACGGGAAGCGCTTCGGCTCATTGCAGGCCGTCGTCCCCGACTACTCCGACGCCGATCGCACGCTGACGCTGTGGTTCCCCGGCGAGGTCGCGGTGAGCGGGCCGGTCCGGGCCGGGCGCCGGCTCGCGGCGCGCTTCTACTCGAACACGATCGCGGCGACCGAGGTGCTCGGGCCGTGGTCGGACGCGCTCTCGCAGCACGCCGGCGCGCCGCTGCGCCTGGTCGAGGCGCTCAGCGACTGGGGGGCCGTCGACCGCGGCCGCGACGGCGCGGTGTCGCTGGTCTCCTCAGCCTCGGTCGAGGCGCTCGCGCAGGCGGCCGCCGCGACGGCGCCGGTCGATCCGCGCCGCCTGCGGATGCTGTTCGAGATCGACGGCATCGCCGCGCACGAGGAGGACGAATGGCTGGGGCGCCCGCTGGCGATCGGCGGCGCGGTCGTGGAGGCGCTCGGGCACGTCGGCCGGTGCGCCGTCACCAAGCGCGACCCCGACAGCGGCGAGAGCGACCTCGACACGCTCGGCGCGCTCGCGAGCTACCGCCGCGAGGCCGAGACGACCGAGCCGCTGGCGTGCGGCGTCCACGGCGCGATCCGCCAGCCGGGGACCGTGCGCCTCGGCGACCCGGTCGAGCCGCTCTGAGGCAGAGGGATGCTGTTCGGGTCGGCGCATGCGCCGACCCGCGGAACGGCGCATGCGCCGTTCCGGCGGCTGGTGCATGCACCAGCCGCAACCAAAACGAAGGCTAGGAGCCGAAGCGGCGCTGGCGCTCGGCGCGGTACTGCTCGTTCTGCTGGTTCTCGCCGCGGACCTGGATCGCGATGTAGACGAGGATCACGTTGACGATCACGCCGATGCCGCCGAAGGTGGCGATCAGTCCGAACGTCTCCGAAAAGGCCTTGCTGACTGCGAGCACGGTGCTCCTCTGTCGCTGCGGGAAGGCGGCTGTGCGGCAGATTAGCGCGTCGCGTAGCCTTCCACTGCGCTCGCATCCCGGAGAGGTGCCGGAGCGGTTGAACGGGCGCGACTGGAAATCGCGTGACGGGGGAAACCTCGTCCGAGGGTTCGAATCCCTCCCTCTCCGCTGCGTACGTCCTGCGGTCGCCTACGCAGCTGCGCCGGGGGAGCGGCGCGCCCACGTAGACTCCGGGGCGAGATGGGATGGGTGATCGCCGACGCACCGCCGCACCCCGGGCGGAGCTTCGACCGCTGCGGCGACTACAGCCTGATCGGCCCGTGCGGGGAACGGGCGGCGCAGGCGGGGCTGGTGGCCGCGGAGTGGTACCACACCGACGTGCCGCGGGCGCGCATGAAGGCGCTGATGCGGCGTCGCAACGGACCGGCGATCCGCGACACCGCGATCTGGTTCGCGCTGCTCGCCGGACTGGCCTTCGGCTCCTACTGGTTCTGGCCCGGCTGGGCCTGCGTTCCGTTCTTCGCGGGCTACGCGGTCCTCTACGGTTCGGCCTCCGACTCGCGCTGGCACGAGAGCGGGCACGGGACCGCCTTCCGAACCGCGTGGCTCAACGACGCGCTCTATCAGGTCGCATCGTTCATGAACGCGAAGGAGCCCACCTACTGGCGCTGGAGTCACGCCCGCCATCACACCGACACGATCATCGTCGGACGCGACCGCGAGATCGCGGCGATGCGCCCTCCGAACGTGCGACGGTTGCTGCTCAACATCCTCGGCCTGGCGGACGCCGCCAGCACCGCCGCCAGCGTCGCACGACACGCGAGCGGGCGGTTCACCGCCGAGGAGCTGACCTTCCTCCCCGACAGCGAGCACCGGCGCGTCGTGCGTGAGGCCCGCGCGTGGGTGGTGATCTACGTCGGCGTCGTCGCAGCGGCGATCGCCCTGCATTCGTGGCTGCCGGTCATCTACCTGTTCCTGCCGCTGATCGGCGGGCACTGGCTCGCCCTCCTGTTCGGGGTTTCGCAGCACGCCGGGCTGGCGGAGAACGTCCTCGACCATCGCCTGAACTCGCGCACGATCCGCATGAACCACGCCTTCCGGTTCATCTACTGGAACATGAACTACCACGTCGAGCACCACATGTTCCCGATGGTGCCCTACCACGCCCTGCCGGCGCTGCACGCCGAGCTGCGGCACGACATGCCCGCGCCATGCCCGAGCCTGCTGGCCGCCTACCGCGAGATCCTGCCGGCGCTGCGGCGGCAGATGCGCGACCCCACCTACCACCTCGAGCGGGAGCTTCCCGTCTGTGCGAAGCCGTTCCGGCCGGAGCTTCACCCGGCCGCGTTCGAGGTCTGAGGGCGCCCGCGGGCGGGAGTTCATGGACGACCCCGACGAGATCTGGCTGCAGGCGTGCGCCGTCGACGACGTCGACGTCGAGGACGTCGTGCGCTTCGACCATGGCGAGCTCACCTTCGCGATCATCCGCAGCCCGGACGGCCACTTCCACGCTACCGACGGATTGTGCTCGCACGAGCGCGCGCATTTGGCCGACGGGCTCGTGATCGGCGAGATCATCGAGTGCCCCAAGCACAACGGGCGGTTCAAATACGCGACGGGCGAAGCGACGCGCGCGCCGGCGCGCATCGCGCTGCGAACATACCCGGTGAAGGTCGAGGCCGGGAAGGTGTTCATCCGGCTAGGGTGAGGGGCGGCATGTTCCTAGGTCTGCGCACGCTCATCCTCCCCGCGCCCGACCTGGATGCATGCAAGCGCTGGTACAGCGAGCTGCTCGGGAGCGAGCCCTACTTCGACGAGCCGTTCTACGTCGGCTTCAACGTCGGCGGCTACGAGCTTGGCCTGGACCCGAACGCCGATCCGCAGCGTGGCCCGGTGACCTACTGGGGCGTGCCGGACGCCGACGCGGGGCTGCGATGGCTGCTCGAGCGCGGCGCGAACCACCACAGTGGCGTGACCGACGTCGGCGACGGAATCCGGGTCGCGACCGTGACCGACCCGGCGGGTTTCGTGGTCGGCATCATCGAGAACCCGCACTTCGAACCCGCGCCGGCGCCCGCGGGTCCAGGACCCGGCCGGTAGCGCGGGCGGGCGGCCGGCGCGGCCGCCGAAGCCGCCGATCTGCGAACGTCGCGGCGTGCCGCAGCCGCGCGTTCGCCGTCTCGTCCAGCTCTTCGCCGGCCTGATCCTCTACGGCTGCAGTTCCTCGATGCTGCTGCTGGCGGGGCTCGGCCTGGACCCCTGGGACGTGCTGCATCAGGGGCTCTCGCGGCGCATCGGGCTGGGCGTCGGCACCTGGGCGATCATCGTCGGCTTCGCGGTCCTGCTGCTGTGGATCCCGCTGCGGCAGCGGCCCGGGATCGGCACGCTCTGCAACGTCGTGATGGTGGGCGGCGTGATCGACGTGGTGCTGGCGATCGTGCCGGCGCCGCACGCGATCGCCGTGCGCGTACCGCTGCTGCTAGGCGGCGTCCTGCTCAACGGCGTCGCGACGGGCGCCTACATCGGAGCGGGCCTCGGACCGGGACCGCGTGACGGGCTGATGACCGGGTGGGCGGCGCGCGGTCACTCGATCCGCGTGGTGCGCACGACGATCGAGATCTCGGTGCTGGCGATCGGCTGGGCGCTCGGCGGCACCGTCGGCATCGGCACGGTCGTCTACGCGCTGTCGATCGGGCCGCTGGCCCACAGGTTCATCCCGCTGCTCGCGATCCCGATGCCCGCGGGCGCCGCGGCGAGGCCGGCGGGCGCGGGTCGCCGGCGCCAGCGGGCGCAGATGTGATCAAATATCCAAACACCGCAGCGGCCGTCCGAGGGGGACGTTCGAGTGCGCGGTATCGGCGAGGAGAGGGAGAGCTGCGTGCCGGGCGTGCCGTTTCGGATTGGCGTGATGCAGCTGACGATGGAGCCGCTCGCGGACATCCTCGGCCACGCGCGCGCGCTCGACCGCCACGGCTTCGACACGATCTGGCTGGCCGAGGCGTACCCGTGGTGGCGCAAGCACTCGATGGAGGCGCGATCGGCGACCGCGATCTCGCCGCTGATCGCGCGTGAGACGGAGCGGCTGACGATCGGCTGGGGGATCATCTCGCCGTTCACGCGCCACCCGATCGAGGTCGCGATGGACGCCCGCGTGACGCAGGAGGCCGCTGGAGCGGACCGCTTCCGGCTCGGCTTCGGCGCCTCGCGGATCTTCATGAAGGAGATCGGGGCCGACGAGATCAAGCCGCTGAACCCGACGCGCGACTCCGTGCGGATCGTCCGCGGCGTGCTCGGCGGCGAGCAGTTCGACTACGACGGGCCGGCCTTCAGCGCCCACGTGCCCGCCCTCGCCGACGACGCCGACACCCCTCGCGGCGCGGTCCCGATCTACATCGCCGGGACCGGCCCGCGGATGCAGCGCTACGCCGGCGAGGAGGCCGACGGCCTGCTGACCGCCTCGATCACGACCCCCGACTTCGTGCGCTACAGCTGCGAGAACATGGCTGCGGGCGCCGCCGCCGCCGGGCGCGATCCGGGGCAGATCGACGTCGGCTGCACGATCGTCGCGTCGATCGACGAGGACCGCGCCGTCGGGCGCGAGGGGGCCCGCGAGATCGCCGGCATGTACCTCGCGAACAAGGTGCAGAACATCCAGGGCTCGGCGGACGTGCTGCTGGAGCTCGCCGGGCTCAGCCAGGAGGAGATCCGCCCGATCGCCGACGCGATGGAGCGGGGCGGGCGCCGAGCCGCGGCCGCCGCGGTCAGCGACTCGATCCTCGAGAAGTGCCGCCCGATCGCCGGCACCCCGGCCGACTGCGTCGCGGCGATCGAGGCCTACCGCGACGCCGGCTGCACGCACGTGATGCTCGAGCTGTGGGGCGACGATCGCGAGCGCCAGATCGAACTGTTCGCCACCACCGTGCTGCCCCGGCTCGACCGATGAGCGAGGCGCTCACCACCGAGCAGCGAGAGCGGCTGATCGCCGCCGTGGACGAGACCCGGCTGGTCGCGACGGCCAGCTCGTTCGTCGACATCGCGAGCCCGACCGGCAGTGAGCAGGAGATGGCCGAGCGCATGCGCGAGGTGCTCGAGGCGATGGGTCTCGCGGTCAGCTGGCAGGAGGTCGAGGACGGGCGCCCCAACGTGGTCGGACGGCTCG